>JAGAQS010000171.1 GCA_017622635.1 Ruminococcus sp.
GCTGAACTCTGTTTCGGCGGTTTCCGTAATATTGCCCTCAACGTCTGTCACGTGGTCAATAAGGTGGGGCATTGTCATTCTGCCCGTACCGTTTGCAATGGCACTCTGCCACATCATAAGCTGTATAGGGCTTACCATTGTGTCGCCCTGACCGATACAGCCCCACTGTGTTCTGAACTCATGTGAATCAACAAGGGTTGTTGACGCTTTTTCACACTGTATTCCGTCAATGTCTATGTATTTATCATCATCATCATTGACAGCATAGCCCATTTTTCTGTACTGTTTTATTATATCTTCAAGCGGTAAATCCTTATCGTCTTCTATAAGCTGGGCAAAAAACGGGTTACAGCTGTTTTCAAGTGCCTGCTGAATATTCTGGTCACCGTGACCGCTCAGGTTGTGGCAGTCAATCACGTCACCGTTTAAATTGGTGTAATGTGCCGAACAGTTATATACTTTTGAAAAAAGCTTGTCCGCACCCATTATTTCAAGGGCGGAAATTACGGTTGATACTTTCTGTGTAGAACCCGGGACTGTACGGTACATATTTTTTGAAATGAGAGTACCGCTTTCAAAGTATTCAATGCCGTCATAACCCTTTGTAACGTCAATCGACGGCAGACTTGTACATACAAGAATTTCACCCGTTTTATAGTTATATGCCACGGCACAGCCTTTCTGAAAACCGTATGTATTATATACGGTACGGTTTGCGTTGTGGTCAAGGGTTGTATATATAGCGGACTTTCCGTCGTCAACAGTACCCGAAGAAAAACTGTAGTTATTCAGCTTGTCCAGATTCTGTGCGACAAGTGTATTGGTCATCTGTCCTTTGTTGTCGCCTATGAGGTTGCCGACATCGACAAAGAAATTATCTTCATACTGTCCTTTGCCCGTACCGTCAAAAAGCACACCGCCGTTTCTGTCGTAAACCATTCCGAGAACCTGCTCATCGGAGTTCATCATGTAAAAACTTGCTTCTGTCCTTATTTTTATTACAAGGGCAGTCATTCCCGCAATAAAGATTATTATAAAGAGACTTATTATATACTGTGAACGTTTTACACTTTTCATGCTGTCTGCCTCCTCATGTTTCTTTTTACGGCAGGCTGTCTGAATTCGGGTGACTGTGCGGCGATAAGCATTCCGACCATGAAACCGCTTGTTACCATTGAACTTCCTCCGGCTGATATGAGGGGAATAGTTACACCGGTAAACGGTATCATATTGCATGAACCGAAAATGTTAAGTGACATCTGTACTATAAAGTATGCACATACACCTGCCGACATAGTGGAATGATAATATGAACGAGGGGGATTCACAAGCGGAACTGAAAGCATAATCAGTATTGCAAGCATAACCATAAGTGTAAACAACAAGCCCCATTCCTCACTTATTGTAGCAAATACAATATCATTTTCGTGTGCAAATATATTGCAGAGATTGCCTTTTCCCGGACCTTTGCCGAACCAGCCGCCGTCAGCTATTGCGATAAGGGCGTGCGACTGCTGATAACCGCTTCCTGTCTTGTCGTTCCATATATCAGTGTGTAGACGTTCCTGAACATAGTCAGGGGCAAACCTCAGTGCGATTAATGCCACTATGAGAAAAATCACACCTGCTGTGATGAGAGTCTTTTTTGAAAACTTTGCTTTCGGGTAGCATATTCTCAGAAAGAATCCGCATACAAAAATTCCGACGAATGTCGGCAGACTTCCGAGGTCACGGCACCACCACTGCAAAAGACATATTACGGCGGTAAGACCGTAAAGGGCGAAATTTTCGTATACCACATAAAACCACAATATTTTGTGTTTCTTCTGCTGTTCTGCAACAGACGTTGCACAGGCAAGTACAAACAAAGGCTTCATAAATTCCGACGGCTGAATTGAAATAGAACCGATATCTATCCACATACTTCTTGAACCCGTAAGCGTGAGTATGACAACAATAAGTATACCTATTGCAAGATATATATACTTTTTCTGCATCTGTAGCCATTGGTGGTTTTTACATATCATAAAACCCGCTTTACAGGCAATGAGAGAAACTATACACGTTATATAATGCTTTACTGAAAGATGTACTCCGCCAAAACATGACTGAAAAATAACACTCATATTAAGAATAAGTATGAGCAGGAAGTCAATGGCATAACTTCTTTGTTTGAACATAAGCATTATTATGAAGTATGCGAAGTCGAGTCCGAGAACAGCAACAGCGAGAATAATAACGTTTGTAATACTTTCTGCGTTTCCGTTAACGTAGACGTTGAGGAGCATTGCCGAGTGTGAGAGCAGAACGAAAATACACGATATTATGTAGAGAAACATATTAATGTACATTATTGTTATCCCTCCTGCGTCTGAAAATAAGTCGTCTGTTGCCGAGATTGATGACATCGTTTTCCCGCAGTACACGTTCGGTAACAAGCGTGCCGTTCACAAAAACACCTGATTTTGAACCGATATCGGTAATAGTCCATATTCCGTCCGACACAGTAAGTACTGCATGGTAGCGTGAAACAGACAAATCAGGCAGACGTATATCAGCAGAAGCGTGTCTGCCTATGAGTATTTCACCACAGTTCAGAGGATATGAAGCATCGGGGGCGGAGAGTTCCATAC
>JAGAQS010000172.1 GCA_017622635.1 Ruminococcus sp.
AATAGACAGAAATTCTTCAAGTCCCGTACACTCTGCGAGAAATCTCGATATAAAAAAGACGATACGCCGTAACCTGAAAAATTACGATACTGAACGTCAGCAGATTGTACTTAAAGATATATATTTCAGCAGTCGTGTAAGACGTTATAACAATAAGCGTGTTATTATTGCAATTGACGAAAGCGGTTCAATGACGGGCTCAATAATATACAGTGCGGTTATGGCACAGATTATCTCGAATCTGCCGTTTGCGGAAGTAAAACTTGTTATTTTTGATACAAGCATTGTTGACCTTTCCGACGAAGCCGACGACCCTGCACAGGTTCTTATGAGTGTACAGCTTGGCGGTGGTACAGACATAGGCAGTGCGTTGGGTTACTGTGAAAGCCTTATAGGTACGCCGTCACATACGTGTGTGATAGTTGTCACTGACCTTTATGAAGGTGCTGACAGAAGCCGTCTGCTTAACATAAGCAAGAATATTATTGAAAGCGGTGCAAAACTTAGTTTTCTCACCGCACTTGACGAGGAGGCACGACCGTCATATGACAGGAATCTTGGTCAGATACTCGCAAACATGGGTGCATTTGTGGGTGCATTGACTCCCGAACAGTTCGGGGATTACATAGGCAGAATATTTTCATGAAAAGAGGTGGATTTTTTGGACGAATTAAAAAAGGCTCTTGCCTGTGCAGACGAAAATTTTCTTGTCGGTCTTTCAAATAAGGGAACATATAAACGTGCCTGTAAGGATATTGACGGCGAAACGCCCGATTTTGATTTATGTGAAAATTCAGCAACAGTACGCACAGGCGGTGAAACGTGTACAATAACAGTGCCGATTGCCGGAAGTAAATGTACCTGTGTTGCAAGGGGAATATGCCGTCACATAGTGGGAGCGGTTCTGATTCTGCGGAATAACGTTTCACTTGATGTAATTGTTGAAACTCCCCCCGTACAGCCTGAAATTCCCTCCGAAACTGTTGTAAAAGAGGAAAAGAAGAAAGAAACGGTTTCGGAGCGTGACACTGAAAAGATACATAACTGTGTTAAGCAGTGTCTTGAAACTCTGGGCAGTATATTGAAATACGGTCTTGTGCGTATACCCGAAAATATGCCCGATATGCTGGAAGCGTCGGCGGTGCGTTGTCATTCGCTGAAAATGGCAGATGCGGAACGTGCATTGAGAGACATCGGAAACCGTCTGTCTGACTGTATAGCAAGGCGTGCGTCTTTCAGCATGGAAAACTTTACGGCTGAACTGTGCAGATGTATTGCCGTTCTTGAACGTCTTGAAACGGATTTCACACCTGAACAACTCGGTACATTCCGTCAGACCTATTCCGACTACAACGGTACTCTTGATATTATGCCGATAGGACAGAGGAGTATAAAAGGCGGTGAATATGAGGGCGATATTTACTATTTTCTGAATATGGACGTTTATGCGGAACAGCGTTTTATGTCGCTGTCTGACCTGAGACCCGTTTTCTATAACGATACACAAAAACATTTCAGGGGAGTTACTTACCCTTGGGGAATGTCTGAATCTATGGGCAGTATGATGCACACCGAAATGAAACTTGCCAATGCAAAAGTAAGCGGAGGAAAATTGTCGTCCTCACAGGAAACACAGATTATTTCAGGTTTTAAAGCTGTTCTGGACTGTGACGAAATCCGTGACATGATTTATACCGATTTCAGAAAACTTGCAATAGAGATTTCCGAAAAGAACCCGAAAAATGAACTTGACAAATTATGTTTCGTACAGCCGAAAAAGTGCATTGAAAGTGAATTTGACAAGTATAGTCAGCAATATATAATCACTCTTGAGGACGTTCAGGGGAACAGAATTTCAGTACGTGCAAAATACCGTGCGGAGACAAAGAACTTTATAGACATACTTGAAAGTATGGGCAAAAGAATGATTGAAAAACCTAAAAAGAATTATGTTTTTCTTGCGTCTGCGTATATATATGACGGTGAACTGACGCTTTTCCCGATAGAGATATACGACTTTATAAAACCGCCTGTTCCTGAAGTTTATGAACTGCCCGAAAAGTATCGGGATATTGACGTTTATGCGGTATATGCCGAAAGGATAATGAATCTTTTTTCGGATATTTATGACAGAATGTGCGTTATTGTACGCAGTGGACTACAGGCGGATATAAAGAATAACCACAATCTTGAAAACCTTGCTTTTAACTACGGTTTAAAGGGAATCAGCAGGCTTACGGGTGAATTTATGGAGTGTGCATCGTCGTACCGCCACAGTGTTGACAGTAAAATCACTGACATTCTCCCGAAAATGCTGAAAATATACGAATATATAAATCAAGGCAGAAAACGCCTTGAAATTATCACATCATTATATAATATGAAAGGAAATAAGTAAAATGCTTTACACAAACGGAAACACAAAAAATTTCCCGAAACTTGCCGATGCTATGGGCAGTTACGGCATAAATCAGGAAACTATAGGAATCGCTGTTGAGTATCTTGACACATCAAAGGAAAGAAACAACTCCCTGCTTGACAGAATACCACGTCACGCACTTATCAATGACGACTGGAATAAGCGTGAACATCTTGAAAGAGCTATAAAGCGTGAGATTATTTCCACGAAAAGCGAGGAACTTTTTGAGCGTTATATACTGCTTTCACAGGCTATCTACGGTTCGTATGCATATGCATTTATTATGAGTGCTGTAGGAACTTACAATTTTACAAAACAGCAAAACAGACTTATTGAAATTTTTTCTTCAAGGTTCGGTAAAAAGGCAGAGGCGTGTGTATTTGCGATATACGTACAGCATATGTCGGGAAAATGGGCTGTAAGAGGTGATTTCAATATAAGCTATCCACAGGAATGTGTTGACGCTGTTGATTTCGCAGACGATGACTCCGTGACAATCGCACGTCTTTGCGGATATGCACTGAATCAGAGTTACTTAGCCGAAAAGAAAGGTATAATATCAAGGCTTATTTCAAAGACTGAGACCGACCCCGTTGTTGAAAAGGCACTTGGATATATTCACGGTCTTATTGATAAAAAAGTCGCTTTGAGTATTCCGCTTGAATGTGCGGCAGGAGAGGGTGCTTATTTTTCCGAAAAGTGCCGTACATATTTTGCTGAAAATATAAAGAAGTGTAAGGAAATTCCCGTTGCGGAATACGCCATCAGTTATATGCCGAGTTCAAAGAGAGTGCTTGATATGATAGCCGAAATTCCCGATTGTGTGGACTCTGCGTACATAGCTTATCTTGCCGACAAGCATATAAATAATATTACTGTTGCCAGTCATTTTGAAAAACTTGCTGTAAAGTACACTGATGAATACGTGAAATCTATGGAATTGCGTACGAATGTTGCCGTTGCGGAGAGAATGGCTGAGATTCTGACAAAGGCAAACCCTAAGTATGTAATCAGAGAAAATTTCCTGAAAGAAAAGGCACAGAGACGTATTTCAAAGTGTATGAGCGAACATTTCAAGTGTAAGAGCGAAGTACGCAGTTATCTTATGGGAAACAGTAGTTTAAATGACATTCTTCCTCTTGTGAGAGGTGAAGTTATAAGAGGTTACAACGGCGGAGTCGACAATTATAAAGCAACATATGGTTTTGATGATTTCATAAAACGTGCAATAACTCTCTGTTCTGTCTGCAAAGAACCGAATTACTGGACTATGCGTCGTTATACGGATTTTGAATTTAGAGGCAACGAAAAACCGTTTGTAAATATTCTTACCGAACAGAATGTACCTGCCGATATTATTCTTGATTCACTCGGAAGATTTATTGACAGTACATGGAGCTATAAAGACGAAATAATGTTAAACTCCGCAAATGCCGTTGCAGAACGTGCCGATATGTTTGCAGACGTTGACGTTAAAAGCATGGGTGTTACTTCAAGGTGGATATATGTTTCGGGTATCGGCAGAGAAGTTACGGACAGGTACAGGACACAGATTATCGCACTTGTCGGCGATACAAGCAAACAGATAAAAAAAGCCTTGCTGGAAGTTGTTTCCGCTCATGACTGGAAAGACGACGTTATTGAACTTCTTCAGTCAAAAAAAGCGGGTATACGTGAATTTGCGGTATCCGTGATTGAAAAGAAAAATTCCGCCGATTACCGTGAAGCACTTGAAAAGGCTTTTGAAAAGGAAAAGTCCGAAAAAATAAAGACACGTATAGCTTTACTTCTCAATATGGATTACGGCAATGACAACGCTGAACAGGGTACGGGAAAAGCTGATATTGTATCAAGTCTTGTGAGTGCATCAAAGGCTAAAAAAGTCGCATGGCTTTTTGAACAGCCGTATAAAACCGTACATTTCAATGACGGCGGTGAAGTGCCTGAAGATTACCTGAAAGCACTGATTATAATTTACTCGGAAATGACTTCCGTTTCCGTAAACAAAACCGCTCTTGAAATTGCAGAAAAAATCAATCCCGACGACCTGAACGAATTTACAATTGATGTTTTCAGCCGTTGGGTTGAAAAGGGTGCGGCTGCAAAAACAAAATGGGTGCTTTGGTTCTGCGGAGTTCACGGCGGTCACGGTATGATAGAAAATCTCATGTACTACATAAAGGAATGGACTGAACATTCGAGAGGTGCTATCGCTTCGGAAGCTGTCTATGCAATGTCGGTGAACGGCAGTTCGGAGGCTCTCATGAACATTGACAACATGGCACGCAAGTTCAAACACAAACAGGTACGCAATGCCGCAAATTCAGCACTTAACAAAGCTGCCGAACTTCTCGGTATCACAAAAGAGGAACTTGGTGACAGAATTGTACCTGATATGAATTTTGACGAAAGTATGTGTCGTGTATTTGACTACGGAAACAGACAGTTTAAAGTTTATCTCACTCCGTCGCTCGAACTTGAAATTTACAATGGTGACAAAAAAGTAAAGAATATTCCTAAACCTGCCAAAAGTGACGACGCTGAAAAAGCCGAAAAGTCCTACAGTGATTTCAAGATTATGAAGAAACAGATTAAGACAGTTATTGAGAGTCAGAAAAACCGTCTTGAATACGTTCTTATGTGTGACAGAAAGTGGACGGCTGAGGCGTGGAAAAAACTTTTTGTAAAGAATCCTGTTATGCACTGTTTTGCAATAGGTCTGATATGGGGCATTTATGAATGTGGTGAACTTAAAGAGAGTTTCAGGTATATGGAC
>JAGAQS010000021.1 GCA_017622635.1 Ruminococcus sp.
CCAATGCACCCGAAATTGACATTTTTTCAAGAGAATACGGGAACTCCCTGTAATCTGCATCAGGGTTTGCAATTCTCCATTCCTCAAAGTTTGAGTTAAGAATGGTAAGCAGGAACTCCCATACAGCGTCCTGTGAAATACCCTCCTGCTGATAATATGATAAAGCAAGTTCGGGGTCTTTTCTCTTTGAAAGTTTACGTTTGCTTGTACCCTCCATTTTCATAAGGGTTGCAGTATGACAGTAAACAGGCTGTTTCCAGCCGAGAACGTTGAAAAGTTCAACGTGCATAGGCAGTGACGAAAGCCATTCTTCACCCCTGATAACGTGGGTTGAGTGCATGAAATGGTCGTCAATAACATGGGCAAAGTGGTATGTCGGTATTCCGTCACTCTTGAGAAGAACAAAATCCATGTTGTTTCTCGGCATTTCAAGTCTGCCTCTTACAGCGTCCTCAACTGTTATATATTCGTCTGTCTCAACGCCCATATAACGCAGTACCCAAGGTTTACCCTGAGAAATATTTTCCTTAATCTGTTCTATTGTAAGACTTCTGCTTTTTTCAGCATACTTGCCGTAGATTCCGGGATTTTCCTTGTTTTCGGTCTGCTGTTCACGGATAGCGTCAATTTCTTCGGCAGTAAGGAAACACGGATAAGCCTTTCCCTGCTGAACAAGATATTTTGCGAAAACCTGATATATTTCCTTACGCTGTCGCTGACGGTAAGGTCCGTAACTGCCGTTGTCACCGTCAACAACCGCACCCTCGTCAAATTCAACACCGAAATAAGCCATAGCATTTATAACAGTCTCAACAGCACCCTCAACTTCTCTCTTGTTGTCGGTGTCCTCAATACGCAGATAGAAAACACCGTCCGACTGATGTGCGAGACGTTCGGCAATAATCGCATTGTAGAGATTTCCGAGATGTACAAAACCCGTCGGGCTTGGTCCTATACGTGTAACGCAAGCACCGTCGGACAATTCTCTTTCAGGGAAACGCCTGTCAATATCTTCCGGAGTCTCTGAAACGTCCGGAAACAAAACCTGTGCAAGTAAATTAAAGTCCATGAAAAAACCAGTCCTTTTCATAAAATTATCAATTATAAATTATATCATATATGACATTTTTTGTCAATAACAGTATTTCCCGAAATTGCAAAATAAAGTAGACAAATATATAATTACGTGCTATAATAAGAGTATACAGACATTTATAATATTTTTTCGTATAAAATGAAAGGAATTTTTCTGTAATGAATATCAAAGATACACTTTTTGAACTATCCGAAACGTCAGGAGCTTCGGGAAATGAAAATCCCGTTTCGGAAACGGCACTCAATATGCTGAAAAACTACTGTCCCGACGCCCATATAAAAAACGGAAACGTAATCGGAAATTTCGGCGAATTTAAAGAGGGACTTCCCCTGCTTGTTCTTGACGCACATATTGACCAGATAGGCATGATTGTTACTTATATAACAGACGACGGTTTTATAAAAGTCGGTAATCTCGGCGGTATTGACAGAAGATTGTTACCTGCACAGCCTGTTATTGTTCACGGTAAAAGAGATATAAAAGGCGTTATATGTTCCGTTCCCCCTCACCTGACGGCAAACGGAAGTGAAGTTCTTTCCTTTGACGATACGGCAATTGACACGGGTATGACAAAGGCTGAACTTGATGAAATTGTTTCACTCGGTGATACGGTTACTTTTGATGTGAAATGCCGTGAACTTCTTAACGGTCGTGTAACAGGCGGTGCATTGGACGACAGAAGCGGTATGGTGTCAATCCTCTATGCCCTCGAACTTCTCAAAGACAAAAAAACCGCATATAATGTCACTGTTATTTTTTCGGCACAGGAGGAACTCGGTGAACGTGGTGCAAAAATCGGTGCATTTGAAATAAACCCCGATATTGCTTTAGCGGTAGATGTAAGTTTTGCATATGCTCACGGTGAGGACGAACAGAAATGCGGTTATCTCGGCAAAGGTGCAATGATTGGAATATCTCCGTCACTTTCAAGGGAAATTTCCGACGGTCTTATAAATACGGCAAAAGAAAACAATATCCCGTATCAGATTGAAGTCATGAACGGTCTTACCTCTACAAATGCAGACAGATATTCGGTAAACCGTGAGGGAGCTAAAGCCTGTACCGTTTCAATTCCTCTCAGAAATATGCACACGCCTGTTGAAGTGGTTGACCTTAAAGATATTGAACTTACAGGGAAACTTATTGCCGGATTTATCAGAGAGTGACGGAGGTGGTGGGTGTGGTGGATATGACCCATTTTATAAACCCTTTCACATAAGAATATATAATATATATATAATATGATAAAATAAAAATAGTTTTATAAATACCGTTTTATCCACCACAAGCACCCCATTCATAAAATACTTTACTGACCGAAAGGATATAATTATGAAAAATCTATTAAAAGAGCTTTGTCTTGCCGACAGCGTTTCGGGAGACGAAAGCGGAGTAAGAAATATTATAATTGAAAAAATAAAGGATTTCTGCGATTACAGGGTTGACCCTCTCGGAAGTCTTATATGTTTCAGAAAAGGCAGAAAAACTTCTGACAAAAAACTTATGATTTGTGCCCATATGGACGAAGTAGGTTTTATCGTAACCGCAGTAAATACGGACGGTACACTTGCTTTTGACATGGTAGGCGGTGTTGACCCGTCTGTGACAATCGGCAGACAGGTTACAGTCGGAAAAAATCATATTCACGGCGTTGTCGGTTCTACGGCAGTTCACAATCTCTCAAAGGAACAGCGTGAAAAAGCACCCGAAATGAAAGGTCTTTACATTGATATCGGTGCAGAAAACAGAGAAGATGCCGAAAAATATGTAAACCTTGGTGACTGTGTATACTTTGATTCCGAATTTACGGAACTGGGCGAAAGAAGAATCAAGTCTAAAGCAATTGACGACCGTGCAGGCTGTGCCATGATGATACGTCTTATACGTGAAGAACCTGAATACGATACATATTTTGTCTTTAACGTTCAGGAGGAAATAGGTCTGCGTGGTTCAAGGGTGTCGGCATTTTCCGTACAGCCCGACTTTGCAATAGTACTTGAATCAACCACAGCGTCCGACATTGACGGCGTTTCGGGTGCAAAGAAAGTCTGCGAACTCGGAAAAGGTCCTGTTGTGTCGTTCATGGACAGAAGCACGGTCTATGACAGGGAATTATATAAACTTGCTTTTGATATCGCAAAAGAAGAAAATCTGCCGTGTCAGACAAAGACAATGATTGCAGGTGGCAACGATGCGGGGGCTATCCACATTACAGGCAAGGGAATATGTACTGTTGCGGTATCAGTGCCATGCAGGTATTTACATTCTGCGTCGTGCGTAATCGAAACGGACGATTTTGAAAATTCATACAGACTTGTAAAAAATCTCTCAAAAAGGATTCCCGAATTATGATTAAACTGATTGAACAGGAAAAGGAATTTGACCGTAAACTTCTCCTGAAGTCCCTCTGCGGTCGCAAAATGCTTGCATACGAAAGGGCATACGGCACGGATTACGATTTCTGCCGTTTCTACAAAATAACCGACAAAAACGGTATCGGTTTTATGTTCATGATAAATTCAACGCTTATTATCTGTAGTGACGATAATCTTGAGGCTACGGAGGAAATTGACCTCTTTGTACGCATGAACCTGCCTTTCAGAATAGAGGGTTCACAGAAGATTATAAACAATATTAAAATCCCTGAACACTATCAGAGACTTAACCGTACAATCTTTGAACTGATTCCCGACGAACAACCTCTTGAATCAATTGAAGAATTTGTTGACTTCAACCCGAAACTCCCCGACGTTTACAAAATTTTAAGTGAAGGATTCCCGAATATAGCAGATTTTTCACTTTGGTATACGGATACTTCACACCGTTGCCGTCACGGTGTAAGCCGTACATTTACATACAGAAATTCAACCACCGCATCTGCAATATACAATATAGACGGCGTTGTACTTATCGGACAGGTCGCTACAACAGAATCGGCAAGAGGTCGTGGCTATGCAAGGGAGTTTCTGAAATGGCTTGCACAGTTTTTCAACGGTCTCGGAAAAAAAGCCTATCTCATGGCGTTGGATATACGTGTAAGTTTTTACCGTGAAATAGGATTCCGTGAGATTGAACGTGAGACGGTTCTTGAACGGATTGACATTGAAAAAGAAAGTGTAATGAAAGGAAAACTGACTGATGAACAATAAGATAAATGAAATATACAACATTGACAGCCGTATAATTGAACTTGCCGGAAAGGCTGAAAAAAACTGTGCGGAGGCTTTCCGCAGAATCGACGAAACCACTGAATACAACGGTGCAAAGGTTCTGAAAGCCTTTTCCGACAACAAAGTAAGTGAACCGTGTTTCTACGGCTCTACGGGCTACGGTTACGGCGATATCGGACGTGACGTTATTGACAAGGTTTTTGCACAGTCTCTCGGTACTGAGGACGCTCTTGTAAGATTCAATTTTGTTTCGGGAACTCATGCACTTTCCGTTGCACTTTTCGGTGTACTACGTACAGGTGACAGAATTGTTTCAGTTACGGGAAAACCATACGACACACTTGAAGAAGTAATCGGCATTGCAGGAAAAAAAGGCAACGGTTCTCTTATGGACTATGGCATTGAATACGGTCAGGTTGACCTGCTCCCCGACGGTACACCCGATTACGACGGAATAACAGAAGCGGTAAAGGACGCAAAGGTTGCATATATACAGCGTTCAAGAGGTTACTCCCTCCGCCCTGCATTTACAATTGACGACATTGAAAAAATGATTAAATCCGCAAAAAAGGGTAATCCTGATATTATAGTCATGGTTGATAACTGTTACGGCGAATTTGTTGAGGACAGAGAACCCTCACACGTCGGTGCTGACATAATAATAGGTTCTCTGATAAAAAATGCAGGCGGTGGTATTGCACGTACAGGCGGTTACATTGCGGGACGTGCAGACCTTATTGAACTCTGTTCATACCGTCTTACCTGTGTGGGAATGGGAAAAGAAGTCGGCTGTACTCTCGGCATGAACCGTGAAATACTGCTCGGTCTTTTCTTTGCCCCCGACGTTGTTTCAAACGCAATAAAAACATCTGCCTTTGCAAGTGAACTCTTTACCATGCTCGGCTTTGAATGTTCACCACGCAAGGACGATAAACGTGGCGACATTATAACCGCTGTAAAACTCGGTGACGAAAAACACCTCACCGCTTTCTGCCGTGGTATACAGAAAGGTGCTCCCGTTGACTCGTTCGTTACTCCTGAACCATGGGATATGCCCGGTTATTCGGATAAAGTAATCATGGCGGCAGGTGCGTTTACAAACGGTGCTTCAATTGAACTTTCGGCAGACGCTCCTATTCGTGAACCGTTTGCCGTATGGATGCAGGGCGGTATCACTTACACAAGCGGTAAGCTCGGTGTTATGCTTGCCGTTCAGGAAATGCTTGACTGCGGTCTTATTTCACTCTGAAAATATCGGGGCTTACAGACCGATTTTTTACAGTTTACTACAAATAAGTAAAAAAAATGTTACAGAAAAAATACAAATTCCGACGATTCTTTAATAAATGCTTTCAGCGGTTGACATTTCACAAAAATACTGATAAAATAGATAAGATGAATCTTATATTAATAAAGGAGG
>JAGAQS010000173.1 GCA_017622635.1 Ruminococcus sp.
ATCTATATCTACAGTCTGACCCTCAACCGCAACAACCCTTTTCACAAGAGTTTTCCTTAGACCCTTTCCGACATCAAGACTTCCGTCGTCGTTAAGCGTAACGGAATCGGCGGCGTATATAATCACAATATCGCCCTGTTTTGCGGAATTGTACCATACGGTAGTAATAAGACGGTCATCGGGCATGAGTGTATTTTTCATAGATTCGCCGTTAACGGTTGCAACATGGAAAACATATGTAAAAACAAGCGTAACCACAAAAAGTGCGATAAACGCCGTTTCAATAAATGAAACAATATCTTTTAAAATTCCCTTAAAAAATTTATTTGATTTATCATTCATTGCTCTGCTTATATGAATTACCGAGATATCTGAAGTCACTCAACGGTGCATATCTTATAAAAGCCTTTCCGTAAATCTGTTCTTTCTTTATAAGACCGATATCGGGGTTACGGCTGTCGGAAGAACCGTTTCTGTTATCACCCATTACAAAGAAATATCCGTCAGGAACAGTTATCGGATAGTCAAAAGCACCGCCGTTTCTGAGTTTTTCTTTTATATAAGGTTCGTCGAGTGTTTTTCCGTCAACAATAACGTCTCCCGTTTCAGGAATTATGTCAACCGTCTGACCGCCTGTTGCGATAACACGTTTTATAATACATTCCTTGAGTGAAGAACCGTCAATATTTCTTTCAACGATATTGTTGTTTTCGTCAAGAAGATATGCCATGTCATTATTTATAACAACTATATCACCGTATGACAAATCACCGTATACAGTAGTCATAAAAATTCTGTCATTATCCTGAAGTGTATTTGTCATTGAAGTTCCCACAACGTTTACAGGGTGCAGAATATAAGTAAAAATCATTACAATGACAAAAACCGTGATTAAGGTAGATTCAATGATTTCCACGATATCACCGAGAAGTTTGTTTCCTGATTTATTTGTTTCGTTTGAATTTGTTTCAACATTTTCTTCCATAGTGACACCTCACAATATTATATTAGCAAAAAAGGGACTTCAAGTCCCTTGCGGAGATAGACGGGACAGGCAGAATGAACTGCCTGAACCCAGTCATCAGCCTTTTAGCGTATCTGTTCCTTAACCTTTGCAGCCTTGCCAACTCTGTCTCTGAGGTAGTAGAGCTTAGCTCTGCGGACTTTACCGTATCTTACTACTTCTACCTTGCTGACAGCAGGTGAATGAACGGGGAAAACTCTCTCAATACCGCAGCCGTGTGCAACACGTCTTACAGTGAAAGTCTCACTGATACCGCCGTGTTTCTTGGCAATAACAGTGCCTTCAAAAATCTGAATACGGCTCTTGTCGCCTTCCTTAATCTGTACGTGAACCTTTACAGTATCACCTACACTAAATTCAGGAACGTTTTCCTTCATGCTTGAGTTGCTGATTAACTTGAGTGCATCCATTTTAATTTCCTCCTAAAATTTTTCGGACATTCTTGTTATGGACAACAGCGGACTGTCCGGTTTAATGTCTTACGGCATTAACTCCCGTCAGCCAGAAATGCCGACGGATTTCAAATGCTTTTATATCATATCACACTTTGAAAAAAAATGCAAGTGTTTTCATGAAAAAATTTCATTATTTTCGCAAAAAATTCCCGTACGCCTGATTTTTGCCGTTTCAAAAGACATATCCGACGCATTTTTCAGTGCCTCAAAAAACAGAGACGGATTATAATTTGTCTGTGTTCCTGCGGGCAGTCGCATAACCATATCAACGGACTTTTCTGCGATTTTACATGAAATTATTTTCATATCGGGTTTAATGTCAACTGTTTTAACGCCTTTTTTTGTCTTTTTTTCAATAAGAATCTGTTCCTGATTTATGAGATTTTCTATATCGTTCATAAGTAAATCGGGGTTATCGGAAACAAGACTGAAACTATATTCGGCGTTTGTTATCGCTGTTACCTTGCGTTTCTGTTCCGCAACGGAAATAATTTTCATACCGTATGGCATAACCGCATTGAGACGGTCACGCACTTCATTCGTCGGTATATCTTCATTTAAATTGAAATCAAGTATTTCACAGTCACTTTCGTAACCCAGTGACAAAGCAAGTGCAAAAGAAAAATAGGGGTGCGAATGGAATCCCTCCGTGTACCATATGGGAAGCCCCGAACGCCTGAAAGTACGGAGCATACAGCGGTTAAGGTCAAGGTGCGAGATATATTTCGCACGGTCTTTTTTACTGAATACTGCTCTTAATCTAATCAAAACATCTTCCCCCTATCTCCCTGTTTACGCCACAGCCCGAACATTTAAGACGGCAATGCGGTGTAGTAACGGCTTTGTGTGCGTTTTTGTTTTCACGGACAAAAAATTCATGCGAAACATAATAATCAAGGTGTCCCCATGGTAATATTTCGTCGTATGATATTCTTCTGTTTGCATAGAATGACGGGTCAATTCCACATTCTTCAAAAGCTTCAAGCCATTTGTCAAAATGGAAATATTCGCCCCAGCTGTCAAATTTACAGCCTTTTTTCCATGCAGTGTAAACAACATCACATAAACGGCGGTCACCCTTTGCAAGAACAGCTTCGAGAATACTTACATTTGCATCATGATAGCTTACTTTTACACGTTTCTTATTGACGGAATCAAGAAGAAGTTTCTGTTTGTGTTCAATCATTTCCCTTGTGTCCTGCGGTTCAAACTGGAAAGGCGTGAACGGTTTCGGAACAAAAGTCGCACAGCTTATGGAAATCTGCACGCCCCTGCCTTTCGGACGGTTTTCCATAGTGTAGAACAAGTCAATTATACGCTGTGCAAGTTCCGCAATACCTATAATATCCTCATCTGTTTCTGTAGGAAGTCCCATCATGAAATAAAGTTTAACAGAAGAATATCCGCCCCCAAACGCAATACGGCAGGTATTCATTATTTCTTCTTCACTGACATTCTTGTTTATAACGTCACGCAGACGCTGAGTACTTGCTTCGGGTGCAAAGGTAAGACCCGACTTTCTCATTTTCTTGATTTTTTCAAGAAGTTCTTCCGAACAGTTGTCCACTCTGAGAGACGGCAACGAAAGATTGATTTTTTCGTCTTCCGTATAAATAAGAAGTTCTGAAAGCATGGGGGCTATTTCCGAATGGTCACTTGTACTGAGTGAGGCAAGCGAAACTTCGTCATAACCTGTATTTTCACACAGGCACTTTGTCTGTTCCACAATAGTACCGGCGTGTTTTTCACGTAAAGGACGGTAAATAAATCCTGCCTGACAGAAACGACAACCACGCAGACAACCTCTGAGTACTTCCACTGATACACGGTCGTGTACTATTTCGGTAAACGGTACAACAAAGTTGTCGGGATAATATACCTTATCAAAATCCTTTATTATACGCTTTCTGACTGTCGGCGGAGCATCGTCCGTAACTTCAAGGCGTTCAACCGTGCCGTCGCCCTTATAGTGAAACTTATAAAATTCGGGGACGTAAATTCCCTCTATCTGACAGGCTTTCCGTAAAAATTCCTTTCTTGACGCACCCTGTTTTTTCATTTCATAATACAAGTCCATAAGTTCAAGGTTTACTTCCTCTCCCTCACCTAAAATAAACAGGTCAAAGAAATCCGCAAGCGGTTCAGGGTTACAGACACAAGGTCCTCCCGCAACAACTATCTGTGTGAGTTCTTCCGTGCGGTCACGGGCAAATATCGGTATCCCTGCCAAATCAAGCATATTGAGAACATTTGTGTATGAAAGTTCATACTGCATTGTAAAACCTATAAAATCAAAGTCTTTTATCGGGTCAAGACTTTCAAGTGCATACAGCGGAATGTCATTTTCACGCATTATGTTTTCAAAGTCCTCAGACGGTGCAAAACACCTCTCACACCAGTAATTTTCCCTTTCATTCGTAAGAGAATACAATATTTTCATGCCCAGATGTGACATACCTATGTCATAGGTATCAGGAAAACAGAACGCAAAACGAACGTCTACCTTTGATTTGTCTTTTACAACACTGCCCACTTCACCGCCTATATATCTCGACGGTTTCTGAATTTCAAGCAGGTGTTTTTCTATTTTTTCCCTTAACATTTATTCCTCCATACAAAGTATTTTCATTATCTCACTGCTGACGGTATATTCTTTTTCGTGCGGAAGTTTTTCGGCAGTAAGAATGTTTCTGTCCCTCAGACTTTTCAGGTATTTTACATGGTCTGTAATATCAGTTATCTTTACTATCCAGTCATTTATATAACGGTCAACCATTTTCCCACGAAGTCCGAGCTGAATCGCTCTTATCGGCTGTGGGTTGCCGTAAATATCACGGTCGGGGTCAAACTGACATCTTACATCTGATTCGGAAACTTTTTTCTTCCACTCATCATATGAAATACCCGTACTCTCATGATATGACGAAATAACCGCATTTTTCAGAATTTCTTCAAAGCCCTCTCTTGTGATGTCAATTGCAAGTATATGCTCCTGATTTTCCTTTTCCGCCCAGCCTGCACGGTACATCATCCAGAGAAAAGACGGTTTAATCCACGTCATACGCTCTCTTTTGAACGACTTCCCGAATGTTCCGAGTTTAACGGCTTCACGTGCTATCTGCTCGTTGAAAGCCTGATAGACACGTATTGTCTTGTCATTGTAGACTGCGTTTATATTTTTCATAGAATATTCTCCGCACCGAATTTTTTCGGCATAAAATCGGAAAGTCTGTAAACTCCGTCTGAAAGCACAATCATAAAGTCGCCGTCACAAAATTCTGAAAGAACCTGCAAACAAGCACCGCACGGTATACACGGTTTTGAAAAATCACCGTCCGAACTTCCTGCAACGGCAATTGCCTTAAAGTCCCTGAATCCTGAAGAAACAGCCTTGAACACCGCTGTACGTTCGGCACACATAGTCATTGAATAAGACGCATTTTCTATATTACAGCCTGTGAAAATCTGTCCGTCCTTAGTGAGAAGAACCGCACCCACTTTGAAATTACTGTAAGGTGCATAGGCTTTTTCGGCAGATTTTACCGCCATTTCAAAAAAATCCTTATTTGTCATAATATCACCGTCAATTCTTTCTTACTTTATGCTTTTTGCCGTCGGGGGTCATGATATATGTATTTTCAAGCTGTGCGGAAAGATTTCCGACAACCGACTGTCTGTATTCGTTTCGGAGTGCCGTCTGTTCTGCCTTTTCCTCTGCCGTAAGACCCTCAGCCTTTGATTTTCTC
>JAGAQS010000174.1 GCA_017622635.1 Ruminococcus sp.
CTGTGAAGTAGAAAACGGTGAAGTAAAGATAAGCTGTAAGACAGGAATAGGACGCATAAACGATACACTGTCCGCTGACGTAACGGGTGAAACGGTTACAATCGGATTCAATAACAAACTTTTCCTTGACGCTCTCCGTGCGGCAGAGGGTGACAAGATTCGTATACGTTTCGGCGGTGCTACAAAGGTAATAGAAATTCTTCCGCTTGAAGGAGAGAGCTTTATATTCCTTGTAATGCCCGTACAGCTTAAAAACTGAAAAGAGGTAAATATATTATGGCTGAATCGGTAAAAATAAAAACAGAGTTTATAAAACTTGACGCACTTTTGAAATATGCGTCGCTTGTAAGTTCGGGCGGAGAAGCAAAGATGCTTATTCAGGACGGACAGATTCTTGTAAACGGTGAAGTCTGCACCATGAGGGGCAAAAAAATACGTTCGGGTGACAGAGTATCATTCGGCGACAAAGAGGTAGTTATAGAGTGATTGTCACCCATGCTGAAATTGACGGTTTCAAGAATCTTTCGGGAATATCATTTGTTCCCGACCCTAAATACAACATCATATCGGGCAGGAATGCACAGGGTAAGACAAATCTTATTGAGGCAATATGGCTGATGTCAGGCTGTAAGAGTTTCAGGGGTTCAAAGGAAAAGGACTATATAAACCTTGACGGGAACAGAATGACAGCAAAAATAAAGATTCTTGATTCCGTAAGGGAGCAGAAGATAGAGTTTGAAATAACCAAAGGGGTAAACAGTACCAAGCTTATACACCTCAACGGAGTAAAGCAGAAAGGTACAAAATCTCTTTTTGACGTTTTCAAGTGCATTGTGTTCATTCCCGACGACGTTGATATTATCAGGGGTTCACCTGAAAGACGGCGTAATTTCATTGACATGGCTGCCTCACAGTTAAATCCCGTTTCGGTTGTCCACCTGAACAGACACAATGTAATCATGAATCACCGTAATGCCCTGCTGAAAGAAATCATGCAGGGAAACGCAGGGGAAGACGTTCTTGAAATATGGGACAGACAGGCAGCAAATGAGGGGGCATTTATTTCATATATGCGTAATGACTATATAAGGCAGATAAATGAAATATGCTCACGGCTTTACTGTACGATATCGGGCGGAAAGGAAAAACTTGAACTTGAATACAGGTCAAACATATACAAGCCGTCGGATTTTGAAAGACCTTTAGGAGAGGAAGCTGTTGGGATTTATTTTAACAAACTGCGTGAAACGTCGGATTACGATATACGCACGGGTTCAACTCATGCAGGAGTAAACAGGGACGAAGTGCTTATAAAAATAAACGGAATCAGTGCAAGGGAATACGGTTCTCAGGGACAGATAAAAAGCACGGCACTTGTCATGAAACTCGCACAGGCGGAAATATTCATGAAAAAGTCAGAAGAAGCCCCCGTTATATTTCTTGACGACGTTATGGGTGAACTTGACGAAAAGCGTCAGCGGTTCATATTTGACATCATCAGGGATATGCAGGTATTTATAACAACCTGTAATGAAAGTGCGTTGCTTCCTGAAATAAAAGGAAAAATTATCCGTATAGACGGCGGAAAAATTACGGAGGAAAGTGAAAATGTGTCTTCATATCGGGAATAATTATTCTGTAGATACACGTGATATTGTTGGTATCTTTGATATTGAGAATACCACGGTCGGCAGATGCACAAAGAAACTTCTTGAATGTGCGGAAAAAAATCATCTCTGTATATATACCACGTATGAAATGCCGAAAAGTTTTATTATAACCGTAAAAGACGGAAACCAAAAACTTTATGTTTCACAGCTGTCCGCATGTACACTCAGAAAAAGACTGGGAAGCCGTTATTTCGACGGAAGAAAAAATAATTTCTGAATTTATACTGACACGGATATTATCGGAAAATACATGGAAAAAATTGTAAAATCGAAAATGACAGCAGGGAAAGTTACAGTATTACTTTTGACACAGTGATTAATTTTTTAAAAACCGGAGGTAAATTCATGAGTCAGCAGAATAACAATTATGACGAAAATGATATACAGGTACTGGAGGGTCTTGAAGCTGTAAGAAAACGTCCCGGAATGTATATCGGTTCAACGGGGGCAGGAGGTCTGCACCATCTTGTTTATGAGATTGTGGACAACTCAATTGACGAATCCCTTGCAGGTTACTGCACAGAAATTACCGTTGAGATTCTGGAGGGCGACGTTATACGTATATCGGACAACGGAAGGGGCATACCGACAGGTATTCACCAGAAAGAAGGTATTTCGGCGGCAACCGTTGTTTATACCGTTCTTCATGCAGGCGGAAAATTCGGCGGAGGCGGTTACAAGGTATCGGGAGGACTTCACGGTGTCGGTGCTTCTGCTGTCAATGCTCTTTCCGAATGGCTTGAACTGACGGTATATGACGGCAGTGACATATGGTTTCAGCATTTTGAAAGGGGACATTATTCCGAACAGCTTAAAAAAATCGGAAAAACCGACAGAACGGGTACAAGCGTAATGTTCAAGGCAGACGATGAGATTTTTGAAACAACGGTATACAGTTATGACGTTCTTCTGAAAAGACTTCGTGAACAGGCATTTTTGAATGCAGGTCTGAAAATTGTGTTTACGGATAAGCGTGACCCCGAAAACATAAAGGGCGAGACTCTTTGTTATGAGGGCGGTATACGTCAGTTCGTTGAACATATCCACACGGCGAGGGGTCTTGAATCACTCAGCGGTGACGTTATTTATTTTTCAGGTTCTCAGGGTGATTCGTTTGCGGAAATCGCATTACAGTACAATGACAGCTACAACGAAATAATTCTTTCGTTCGCAAATAACATTCACACCAAAGACGGTGGTTCACATGAAACGGGATTCAAGAACGCAATAACAAAAGTCGTGAATGAATACGGCAGGAAAATGGGACTCTTGAAAGAAAAGGAAAAACTCGGCGGTGACGACATACGTGAGGGACTTACTGCCATTATCTCCGTAAAGCTTACAGACTGTGAGTTTGAAAGTCAGACAAAGGTAAGGCTCGGAAATCCTGAAGTAAAACCGTTTATTGAGAAACTTGTACAGGAAAAACTCATGAACTTCCTTGAGGAGAACCCAGACACCGCAAAGATGATTTTTGAAAAAAGTCTTTCCGCACTCAAAGCACGTGAGGCGGCAAGACGTGCAAGGGAAGCCGAAAGAAGCAAGAACGCATTCGGAAAGTCTCCCATGCCTGAAAAGCTTGCCGACTGTGCGGAGCGTGACAACCGTTACACTGAGATTTACATTGTTGAGGGTGACTCGGCAGGCGGTTCGGCAAAGCAGGGACGTGACAGACGTTATCAGGCTATACTTTCACTGTGGGGAAAAATGCTCAACGTAGAAAAAGCAAGAATTGACCGTATTTACGGTAATGACAAGCTTGAACCCGTTGTTGCCGCACTCGGTACGGGTATAGGCGAGGATTTCGATATAGAAAAACTCCGTTACGGAAAAGTAATCATCATGGCAGATGCCGACGTTGACGGTATGCACATAAAGGCATTGTTGCTGACGTTCTTTTTCCGTTATATGCGTCCTCTCATTACAAACGGCAATGTCTATATAGCACAGCCTCCTCTTTTCAGAGTTGAGAGAAACAAAAAAATATATTATGCCTTTTCTGACGAGGAGCGTGACAGATATATTGACGAACTTTCGGAAAACGGAAAATACAAGGTTGAAGTACAGCGTTATAAAGGTCTCGGCGAAATGGACCCCGAACAGCTCTGGGAAACTACCATGAATCCCGAAACACGTACAATCGTAAAAATCTCAATGGAAGATGCATTGAGGGCAGACGAGGTATTCACTGTCCTTATGGGTGACAAGGTAGAACCGAGACGTAACTTCATAGAGGCAAATGCAAAGTTCGCACAGGATTTGGATATATGACGGAAAATAATTACAGACTCGAAAAAGAGTATACAGTTCCCTTTGAAATATTTAGGGAGGGTTATACGGAATTTCAGAAAAAATATGTTTTTCCGCAGGCAAACGTTACGGCACTTGCTTTTATTATACTTGCCGGAGTGTTTGTATTTGCGGTAGTGCAGGACAATTCACAGTATTTTGCGTATCTTCTGATAATGGTCTGTCTTGCAATGGCGGTCAGACAATGGTACAACCCCCGTAAACTGCGTAACAATCTTTTTGATGCTTTCAGGACAATGGAAGAAACGGTTTACAAAATCGGCGTGGGTGACGGTTTCGTTGATATTTCAACAGTTTCAGAGGGAAATGTTGAAAACTCCGTTGACGAAGAACAGGCAGAAGATGAGGAAGAACCTGAAGAAGAACCACTGCCCGAAAAAAGCCGTATACCCATTGACGAAAGTTTCTCACTGCTTGAATATGACAGATTTTTTCTTATATTTTCCGGAAAAACCGTTTTTTATATTATTCCGAAAAAAGATTTTTCGGAAAACGAACTGGAAATACTGCGGAATTTAAAACAGTCCTGATTGTATTTCAACAGCCTCAAACACTTTTTCCACATGGGGCGTGTGGAAACTGTTGAAAACTTTTCCCGAAAATCCATAAATTTATCTTACTGACAGGAGGTAAAGATTTTGCTTTACAATGATAACTCAAAAGTAATAAATACCGAAATTTGCGACGAAATGGAAAATTCCATATTGAATTATGCCATGTCGGTAATCGTTTCAAGAGCGTTGCCTGACGTAAGGGACGGACTTAAACCCGTACACCGCCGAATACTCTACACTCTCCACGAAAACGGCCTCACACCTGAAAAACCGTATAGAAAGTGTGCCGATACAGTAGGTTCGGTTCTCGGACGCTATCACCCACACGGTGACGCATCTGTCTATGATGCACTTGTAAGACTTGCACAGGATTTTTCAATGCGTTACCCGCTTGTTGACGGTCACGGTAACTTCGGTTCAATCGACGGTGACGGCCCTGCCGCTTACCGTTACACAGAAGCCAAGATGTCAAAAATAACGCTTGATATGCTTACCGACATAAACAAGGACACCGTTGACTTCGTTTCAAACTATGATGACAGAC
The DNA here is from genome assembly GCA_017622635.1 of Ruminococcus sp. GTDB lineage: Bacteria > Bacillota > Clostridia > Oscillospirales > Ruminococcaceae > Ruminococcus. The sequence goes on from JAGAQS010000174.1 coordinate 5,079, forward strand.
TGAAAGAACCTGCCGTTTTGCCGTCGAGGTTTCCTAATTTGCTCGTAAACGGCTCTGTAGGCATCGCAGTCGGCATGGCTACCAACATACCACCCCATAACTTAGGCGAGGTTATAGAGGCATTACAGACGCTTATAGACGACCCTGAGTGTTCACTTGAGGATTTGATGGAGCATATACAGGGTCCTGACTTCCCGACGGGCGGAATTGTAATGGGTAAAGCAGGCATACGTGCCGCCTATGCTACCGGACGTGGAAAGATAATACTCCGTTCACGTACACACTTCGAGGAGATAAAGGGCAGAAACTGCATCATCATTGACGAAATACCGTATATGCTCCGCAAGGAAAGGCTTCTCAAGAGCATAAACCAGATGGCAAGGGACAAGAAAATCGAGGGTCTTTATGACCTCCGTGACGAATCCGACAAGGACGGCATGAGAGTTGTTATAGAACTCAAAAGGGACGCTGTTCCCGAAATTGTTCTTAACAAGCTTTTTGCACTCACTCAGTTGCAGGATACAGTAGGTATTATAATGCTTGCACTTGTAAACGGTGAGCCTAAAATTCTCACCCTCAAAGAGATGTTACGGAATTATCTTGATTTTCAGGTTGAAGTCATTCAGCGTCGTACAAGGTTCGACCTCAAAAAAGCTCTTGAAAAGGCACATATTCTTCAGGGTTTTGTACTTGCTTCCGACTATATCGACGAAGTTATTGATATACTCCGCAAAAGCAAGACCATTGCTGAGGGTAAACAGACAATGATGGAACGTTTTAAGGATACGGATATTTCTGCACTTCTTGACCGTTCACAGTATGATTTCACCGGTCTGCATATTGAAAAACAGACGGGACTTTCCGAAGAACAGGCAGACGCTATTGTACAGATGCGACTCGGTGCTTTAACCGGTCTTGAAAGACAGAAAATCACTGACGAACTTTACGGACTTCTTACTAAAATTTCTGAATATGAGGATATTCTGGCAGACGTTAACCTTGTGTATGAAATAATCATGAATGACCTGAACAATATACGCAAGAAGTTCAGCGACAAGAGAAGAACCGATATTGAATCCGTAAGCGGAGAAGTTGACATTGAAGATTTGATACCGCATGAAGATTGTGTTGTGACACTTACCAAAAACGGTTATATCAAGCGTATGCCCGTTGCCGATTACAAGACACAGAGACGTGGCGGACGTGGTATAACGGGAATGAAACAGCGTGAAGAAGATTTCGTCGAAGAAATGTTCATATGCGGAAGCCACGACAATGTTCTTTTCATATCCAACAAGGGAATCATGTACAAGCTGAAATGTTACGAAATTCCCGACGGTTCAAAAGCGTCAAGGGGCTTTAACCTGATAAACCTTTTACCGCTGACGGACGGTGAAAAAATAACCGCAATGATAAAGACGACGGATTTCAGTGAAGACAAATTCATAACCATAGTTACTAAAAACGGCAAAATCAAGCGTTCAAACCTTTCGCTTTACAGGAATGTACGAAAGAACGGTCTTATTGCAATAGGACTTGACGAGGGTGACGAAATAGCAGGCGTACGCATGACGGACGGCAACGCACAGATTTTTGTTGCAACAAGAAACGGTATGGCTATACGCATAGAAGAATCAAAGGGACGTTCAATGTCACGTTCGGCACACGGTGTAAAGGCAATAAGACTCCGTGACGGTGATTATGTTGTTGGCATTGCAAGAGTGCGTGACGGTGCTTCACTTCTTACGGTTACCGAAAACGGCTACGGAAAGAGAACCGATATCGACAGTTACAGAATACAGAACAGAGGCGGTTACGGTCTTACAAACTATAAGGTCGATGATATACGTGGTCACGTCTGCGGTATAAAGATTGTGGACGAGGACGACGATATTATACTTGTTTCAAGTGACGGAATAATTATCAGGATACTTGCAAGCGATATACGTATTATGGGACGTGCCGCAAAAGGCGTGCGTGTAATGAGAGTAACGGAGGGTGCAAAGGTTGTTGCTTTCACCCGTGCCGAACATGACGACAATGCAGAAACGGAAAAAGTCGAACAACTTACAGAAGAACAGGCAAGACAGGCAGACGAAGAATCGGCAATTGAAGAACAGAATGAAATCATATCGGAAATTGAAGATTCGGAAGATGATGAATAATGAAAAAAAAGGGGATTTCCGCAGAATAACGGAAATCCTCAAAAAAAAACACATAATTTTCTTCCTGATATATGCATTGATTGAAAATAAATTTTTACTTTGTACAAGGCATGAATATTTTGGAAAATGCGTTAAAATTGCCCATATTTCCGACGTTCACAAAAGAAAGTTCGGGAAGAACAATTCACGCATATGTAAGAAAATACGCAGGGAATCGCCTGATATAATATGCATAACGGGTGACATTGTTTCACGTACCGAAACGGATTTTTCGTCGGTTGAATCAATGCTAAAAGAACTGTGCGGAATATCTCCTGTATATATTATTTTCGGAAACCATGAACAGACGTTACCGCTCGAAATGAAGAAGAATTTTATTGACACTGTAAAATGCACGGGTGCGGTGCTTTTAAGAAACGAATCGGCATATATTGAAGTAAACGGGCGAAAACTTAATATATACGGTCTTGAGGAAAGCGAAACGGTTTACAAAAACGGCAGAAGTTACCGTAATCTCGATAAAATCACACTTTCCGAAATGGAAAGACTTCTCGGCAGATGTTCCGAAAAAAATTCCGTACTTCTTGCACACAATCCTTTTTTCTGTGATGTATATTCACAGTGGGGTGCGGAATATACTTTAAGCGGTCACGTACATGGTGGTGTTATAAGAATTTTCGGAAAGGGAATCTTGTCACCTGAAAGAAAACTGTTTCCGCCGTTTTCAAAGGGCGTATACAGTTCGGGCAGAATGAAACTTCTTGTTTCGGGAGGACTCGGAAAACTGCGTCTTTTCAATCCGCCTGAAATAGTGATATACGAGATATAGGGCTATATTAGAAATGCGAACAATATAAGCAGAACACCGCCTACCCATGAGAAATCGTGGTGCAGTGACGATATTTTTTTACCTGTCATATTTCCGAGTGCAATTGAGATAAAACCTGCGATAAAAGTGAAAATAAAAGCGGTCAGCGGATTTATTCCCGAAAAACCACTGCTTAAACCTGTTGATGCAGAGTCAAGGGAACTGGCAAGGGCGAGTGCCGCAGCCTCGGAGGCAGACAGTATTTTTGAATTGTCGAAATCAGCGGCAGTGTCGTCAAGATAGAGTTTCATGACTATTCCGTATTTATCCGACCGCAGTGAAACTTCACCCTTTTTTGAAATATGTTTTGTCACACTGCGAATTATGCTCTTGAAAATTGTTATTATACCGATTGTCGTTATTACGGCAGTTCCGCATATACGGCACAGTCCTGACGGAATGAATGAACCGATAAAATCCGAAAATTCAAGTGATATTCCCAGTACTGCTGCACTTATCAGACTTATGACGGATATTGACGGCAGGGGAATTTTTATTCCGCTGTTGCAGTAAGCCGCCGCCGCAAGATATGTATCAAGACTTACAATTACCGCAAGGAAAATTTCTTCGTACATTTTCACACACCTCCCGACGTATAATATGCGGAAGATGCGGAAAATGTCAAAGTAAATATGAAAAATCTGTTGACTTTTCCGACGGATATGATATAATAAATAATAATAATAATTTTTCCGTAATATGCGGAGGTTTGTTTTTCAGAAAGGGGAATTTGTTTTGATTGCAGGAGTTTCGACAGCCTGTCTTTATCCGAAACCGCTTGAAGAAAGTCTTTACGACCTTGCCGTCAACGGTGTTTCATGTGTGGAAATATTCATAAATACCCATTCTGAACTGAAAAAAAGTTTTGCCGACAGTACGGCACAGATTCTTAAAAGATTTGACGTTAAATGCGTATCGGTTCACCCGTTTACGTGCGAACTTGAAACACTGATGTTTTTTTCGGACTATGAAAGACGCATGAACGACGTTCTTGAATATTATAAATTATATTTCAGTTTCATGAATACCGTCGGTGCTGACATTTTTGTGTTTCACGGCGGAAAAACCGGCTCGGGAAAAAACAGGGACTTCTACTGTGAACGCTACAGCAGGCTTTACAGGCTCGGCAAAGAGTTCGGCATAAAAGTAGCCGTTGAGAACGTTTCACGCTGTCAGAGTGCTTCCTTGTCGTTTATACGTGACATTTCAAATATGCTCGGCAATGAATTTGCATTTGTGCTTGACACCAAACAGGCAGTACGGGCAGGGGAGAACCCGTTCAGTTTTCTTGAAGCGGCAGGAAAAAACACCGTTCATGTACACATAAGCGATTCGGGAGAATTCGGCGACTGTCTGCCGATAGGCAAGGGAAGATTCAGATTCAGGCAGTTTTTTGAAAAATTAAATTCCTTTAATCCGCAGTGCAGTGTTGTACTTGAACTGTACAGAAGCGGATTCGGAGGAATAAGCGAATTAATATCAGGTTATAACATACTTGAAAAAATGATTGAACCCTATAGCAAGGAGTGAAAAAATATGAAGTGTCCTTTTTGCGGATTTGACGATTCAAAAGTTACGGACTCACGCCCCTCCGACGACAAAATCAGGAGACGCAGGGAATGTATGAAGTGCAAAGGCAGGTTCACGACTTACGAAGTTGTGGAGATACCGCTTCTCATGGTTGAAAAACGTGACGGCACATATGAGACTTTTGACCGCAGTAAGCTTATAAAGGGAATTTTTACGGCAATAAAAAAACGTCCTGTCACTATAGGACAGGTTTCGGAAATTGCGGACTATATCGAAAATTATTATGCCAATCAACTGAAAACAGTTGCACCGTCAAGGGAGATAGGCGAGATAGTCCTTGAAAAACTCAGGGAAATCGACCCGATATCATACATAAGATTTGCGTCCGTATACAAGGATTTCACAGATATAGAAAGCTTTGTTGCGGCAATAAGTGAATTTGAACAGGGAGAATAATTATGAATATTGATAAGATTTTAGATAACTTCAACGATGAGAAAACAGCTTGTATGTTTAACGGCAATGACGTTCAGCAGAATAAAGTTTCGGCAGTTATTCCTTACTTTATTCCGATTCTGTTTTTCCTTCCGCTGATTATGGACAAAAACTCCGATTTCTGCAAATTTCATGCAAACCAGCAGTTTACATGGTTTATAGTTACCGTTGTTATTGAAATAATTCAGAAGATTATTGGAATAATTCCCGTTATAGGCTGGATTGCAAACGCTTTGATAAGCATTGCGGTTATATTAATATCACTGGGTCTTATGTATGGTGCTTACAAAGGAAAAGCACTCAGACTTCCTTTTGTGGGTGAAATGATAAAAATATTTTAACCAACCGAAAAGAGATTGTCTATGAAAAAATTCAAAAAAATAATTGCTGCTGTTACGGCAACCGTTTTGTCCGCTGTCGGCATGGCTGGAATGTCTGTCTGTGCAGATGATGCCGATAATTTTGTTATGGGTGACGCAAACGCCGACGGAAAATTCAATATTGCCGATGTGACTTTGTTTCAGAGCTGGATTATGGGAAAAAATGTCACTCTGAACAACAGTCAGGCTGTTGACTTCTGCAATGACGGCGTACTTGATTCTTTTGACCTGTGTATGATGAAAAGCGAACTCCTTGCTAATAACAGTTCCGATGAATACCCTGTAAAAAATCCCGTTGTGATTGATGAATTTACACCATGTACGGCAACGCTTACAGATTTTTTTGATACTTCGGGAATCCATATTCAGATTAAACATCAATACAGTGTTTCCGAACGTGTATGGACGGTTGACGATTTTAAGAGAGTAGAAAATATAAAATCTGTTTCTCAGGACGATTATAATAATTACAATATTTCGTTATTTGACCAAAAACCATACAGACAGATTGTTACCGTAAATCTGGAAGAATGTTCAAAAGAAAATGTACTGAAAATGGTTCAGGATATAGAAGCTCTGAATTTACCCGAAATTAAAGAGATAAAAGTATTTACATATGGAACAGGTGCATTACCTATGACACCTGAAGAATGGGAAGAATATATAAACAACATTAAATGAAATTTATAATCATAAACTTTAACTTACAGCAAGCTTTATGCTTCCCCCGTCCTCACTGTACACCATTGACGCTATGACGTTATCGTTGCATACAAGAAGTTCAGCAAGCATTTTCTTGTTTTCGGGTCTGTAGTTTTTCACGTCATAAACATAGATACGGGCATTTTTTCCTGCATATTCACGCAAAGGCAAGCCCTGTCTGTCCTGAAAGACTGCATATTCTTCATAAGCCTCGGAAAAATCCGACGGTACAGTAATATCTTTTCCTGCAATTTCTTCAACTTCCCAGCCGTGAGACGCAAAGTAGTCTATGCGTTCGCTTGCGGTTGATGCGGAAATTGCAGGTTTTTCAGATGTTTCGGGTTCGGTTTTTTTTTCGGGAATAAGAAATATTGCCGTATATATTATAATTGCTGTAATTATGAGTATGAATATTTTCTTTTTTTTCATATGTAACCTCCGTGTCAAAATTTTTTCGGACAAAAACCCCGCTGATAAATAATATAGCATTAACCTGAAATTTATTCCCAAAGGAGAGAATAATGGCACTTATCCGTCTTGACAAATTTATTTCAGAACGTTCTGAATATTCACGCAGTCAGATAAAACAGCTTACAACTAAAAAAATGATAACGGTTGACGGACAGGCTGTAAAATCGGCTGACATGAAAATTGACCCCGACAACGCAAAAGTTACTGTAAACGGAAAGGAAATCCGTACAGAGCGTTACAGGTATATACTTCTCAACAAACCGTCGGGCTATGTCTGTTCGACTTCCGAACACGACGGCGAAACAGTCATGAATCTTGTACCGCCCGAAATGAGAACAAAGGGAATGTTTCCCGCAGGCAGACTTGACAAGGACTCTCTCGGGGCGTTGTTACTCACCGACGACGGCGAACTTGCACACCGTATACTTTCACCTAAACGTCATATATCAAAAATATATATTGTGAAACTTGACAGACCCTTTCAAAATAAATATATTGATTTATTCAAAAATAATTTACAACTGGCAGACGGTGAGGTGTGTATGCCCGCACGTGTAAGAGGGTGTGAAATCTCCGAAAAACTGGCTTTTGTTCAACTTTTCGAGGGGAAATATCATCAGGTCAAAAGAATGTTTTCGGCTGTCGGAAATCATGTTGAGATTTTGATGCGTGTTTCTCTCGGCAGTCTGATTCTTCCCGAAAAACTGGGCTTTGGAGAGTGTATGGAATTATTGCACAAAGATGTTGAAAACTTGTTCGATGACCCCGATTTTGACGATTTTTGCCGTCGTTTTTTTGGCGTTTTTTCGGCAAATCTAATAAACAAATAACCTCAACTTTGGCAATTTAGCATCTTGAAAAATTTTGCAAAGTTTGGTATTATATTATTAGGGCTGATTTTTATCGGCAAAAATTTTGAACTGGAGGACTGGATTAAATGGCAGGTTTAAGTCTTAAACAAATAAAAAAAATATATCCCGGCGGTGTTGAGGCTGTTCACAGCACAACGTTTGACATAAGAGATAAGGAATTTATCGTTTTCGTAGGACCGTCCGGCTGCGGAAAATCTACAACACTTCGTATGATTGCAGGTCTTGAGGAAATCTCAGAGGGTGAACTCTATATCGGCGACCGTCTTGTAAATGACGTTGCCCCCAAGGACAGAGATATTGCGATGGTTTTCCAGAACTACGCTCTTTATCCTCACATGACCGTTTTTGAAAACATGGCTTTCGGTCTTAAACTCCGTAAAGTACCTAAGGACGAAATCGAAAGAAAAGTTAACGAAGCCGCTAAGATTCTTGACCTTACACATCTTCTCGACAGAAAGCCGAGAGCTATGTCAGGTGGTCAGTGTCAGCGTGTGGCACTCGGTCGTGCTATCGTTCGTTCACCTAAGGTATTCCTTCTTGACGAGCCTCTTTCAAACCTCGATGCTAAACTTCGTGCCCAGATGAGAACCGAAATTTCAAAGATTCACAAGAGACTCGGTACAACTTTCATCTACGTAACCCATGACCAGACAGAAGCTATGACAATGGGCGACAGAATCGTTTGTATGAAAGACGGCTGGATTCAGCAGATTGATACACCTCAGAAACTCTATGACGAGCCTGTAAACAAGTTCGTTGCAGGATTCCTTGGTTCACCTATGATGAACTTTATCGACGCTACTCTCAAGTATGAGAGAGAATATGACCAGTTTATCGTTGAATTTGGTTCTAAGGACGCAAGAGGCAAGAAGTATGAGATTATCGTTCCTGAATCAAAGGTAACTCCTGAACTTCAGGGCTATGTAGGCAAGGAAATCATTCTCGGTGTTCGTCCTGAAAGCATTCACGACGAAGAAATGTATCTTTCAAATGCTACAACAGGCGTTGTTGACTGTCAGGTAGAAATCACTGAAATGATGGGTGCTGAAATTTATCTCTATCTCCTTTGTGAAGGTATTCCGATGACTGCAAGAGTAAGCTCACGTTCAACAGCAAAACCCGGTGACGAAATCAGAGTTGCTATTGACCCCAACAGAATCCATATCTTCGACAAGGAAACAGAGAAAACTATTGTAAACTGATAACATTCTTTTCATATTTATCCTTTCTTTCTTTAGTGTAAACTGTCGTAAGGCAGGGTATACACGGAAAACCGCAGTTTATACTGCGGTTTTTTGTATCTGTAAACGGAGGTAAATTATTATGACCAAAATAAGAAAATATCTTGAGGAACACCGTGAGGAGATGATTGACGTTCTTTCCGAACTTGTTTCTGTAAGAAGTGTGCAGAATGATGCGGACGGCGAATATCCTTTCGGCAAAGAACCTGCACGGGCATTGAAGATTATGCTTGAAAAATGCAGTGAAGCAGGTTTTAACGTTGAAAATGTGGAAAACTACGTCGGTTCAGCCGATTTCAACGAACTTGAACCGTCACTTGCAATTCTCACACATCTTGACGTTGTACCCGAGGGAACAGGCTGGAGCAGTGACCCTTACATACTGAAACGCTCTGAGGGGCGTTTAATCGGGCGTGGAACGTGCGACGACAAAGGACCTGCTGTATCTTCCTTGTTCGCTTTAAAAGCCGTCAGAGAGCTTGCTAAACCCCTTAAACGAGGTGTGCGTTTAATCTTTGGTACGAACGAGGAAAACGGCTCGGCTGACCTTGCATATTACAGGACGAAAAGAAAGTTACCGCCTATGGTTTTCACACCTGACGGTGAATATCCTGTAATCAATGCCGAAAAAGGAATGATTCGGGTATATTTTTCAGCCGATTTCAACGATTTTTCAATAACTTCGGGAAAAATTATAAATGCCGTGCCGGAAAAATGTACTGCAAGTTACGAACGTCATATTATGTTTTGGTGCGACGGAAAGTCCTCCCATGCATCAACTCCCGAAAAGGGCGACAACGCAATAACCAAGTTTCTTGACGAGTACAGCGGAACATATAAAAATCCCTTATTGTGCGGACTTGCTTTATTATTTCCACATGGTGAGACTGACGGAAAATCCTGCGGTTTAGGATTTTCGGACGACATTTCGGGAAAAATGACTTGTGTATTATCAATGCTTAATACCGAAAACGGCAGACTCAAAGGCGGTATAGACATACGTTTTCCGCTTGACAGGACTTTGAAAGAAATAAGCGGAATAATATGCGGTTCACTTGAAAATATCGGCTTTGGGATTGACTCATGCGAGGGAACAGAACCGCACGTTACTGACGAAAACAGTGAGTTTGTGCAGTCGCTCCTGCGTGTATATGAACGTGTTACGGGCGATAAGGGTCACTGTATTGCGATAGGCGGAGGAACTTATGTACACGAAATAGACGGCGGAGTTGCATTCGGTGCGGAGTTTCCGAACGAGGGCGGCAATATGCACGGTGCTGACGAGTTTGTCACAGAGGAAAACCTGATAAGAAATGCGGAGATAATGGCAGAGGCTATAATTGAACTTTGTGGCTGAGTTTTCAACATCTCAACGTGTAAATGTTGAAAAATCCGTGGAAAGTATATTTGCATATTGTTTAAAATTATAAAAAAAGGGACTGTTAATTATATTTACAGTCCCTTTGTTTTTTAGTCCCGATTATCGTTGTCACTGGAATCAGTGGTGTTTTCTTCACCGTCAAGTCCGTCAACTATATCTTCGGCAGCGTCACCTGCACCGTCTATAATTTCACCTGCGGCATCGCCCACACCGTCAACCACATCTTCACCTGCATTTTCCACGCCGTCTATAGCGTCGTCTGCATGGTCTTTAACGGAGTTATTACTCCCTTTGTCGTCAACAATGCCATCGTCGTCAGTTTCATAATGTTCGTCATCATAATAACGGTCATCACGTCTGTCATTATCGTCCCTGTCGTCATCACGGCGGTCATTGTCTCTTTTTTCTGTGACATACTCTGTAGTTACCATATCGCCGTCAGAGGAATAGGAGTTGTCGTTATTTCCGCAGGAGGCAAAAGCCGTGCAGACGGTAATTAATATGGAACTCATTGCTAAAAACTTTTTCATACAAATCAAATCCTTTACGTGAAATTATTGCGTAAGATTTTCCGCAACGTACTTTTATTGTTTGCGTAAATCTTTCTTTTATCCACGAAGTTTTCAACTTTTCAGATATAAAAAGTTGAAAACTTTTAATTTGCATCAGATTATTTTTTCAAAATAATTTTTCCACTCGGATTTGTTTTCGGAAGAATTAAGATATTCTGTAATGTTTTTTATAGACTTATCGTTCGGAAAACAGACATGATAACATTCCATAAAATGATATATTAATTCGTCGGAAACCAATTCGATAGGTTCGGGATACCATTTTACATTTTCAGATTCGTATGCTTTTCGGCTTGTAAATGCAACTGCATAAATGATACAGTTGAATATTGCCTGTTCTGAAATATCTTCTGTATTTTCGGCAAATATTGTAATTCCGTCCTGTTCGTTTACCAGTAATTCATACAGGAAATCACCGTTATAACTGCCGTGACAAAGCCACTCCCAGCAATAGTCAATAGTTTTTTCAGATATATTTTTTTGTTCGGATTCACATAGAAGTGAAACTGTTTTCATTGATAAGCCAAGAAGAAACGCTGTTTTTTTATTGTCACTTAAACTGATAAAATTATCCATTATTTTTCCCTGTAAATTTATAAAGTTTTCAACATAGTTTTCCACATACTGTTGAAAACCGTGTTGAAAACTATCTCCCTGTCGTTTTTATGACAGGGAGATGTTTTTATTTATACCATACTGTAAGCTTTTACTTTATGTCAGCATGATGTGCCTGAAGTGATTTTACACCGAAGTGCTTGTTTTCTTTTATAGCCCTGATTCCCTCTGCACTTGCCTTTGCGGCTGCCATAGTGGTCATATAGGGAACACGGTGTTTTATTGCAGCTTTTCTTATATAGCTGTCGTCGTGAGAACTTGTCTTACCGGCTGGTGTATTGATGATAAGCTGAATTTCGCCGTTTGCGATTTCGTCGGCAATATTCGGGCGACCCTCATAAATCTTGAATATCTTTTCGCACGGAATACCTGCATTTTTAATCATCTCATAGCTTTTACCCGTTGCTATTATTCTGAAACCGAGTTCATTGAATGACTTTGCAATTTCGACGAGTTCAGGCTTGTCAAGGTCACACACACTGAGAAGAACTGTTCCCTCTTCGGGAAGTCTTGTCTGCGTAGCCTCCTGAGCCTTGTAATAAGCTTCACCGAATGAGTTTGATATACCGAGTACTTCACCTGTTGAACGCATTTCAGGGCCTAAAACAGGGTCAACTTCCTGGAACATATTGAACGGGAATACAGCCTCTTTAACACCGTAGTGAGTTATGGTCTTGTCTTTGAGTGACGGAACGGGTGACGGTCTGCCTGTAAGTTCGGCTGTAATGATTTCGGTTGCAATCTGAACCATGTTTATACTGCAAACCTTTGAAACAAGCGGAACTGTTCTTGATGCACGGGGGTTGGCTTCAAGTACATAAACTGTATCGTCCTCAATAGCATACTGCATATTCATAAGACCGCATACATTCATTTCAACGGCGATTTTCTTTGTATAATCCTTTA
>JAGAQS010000175.1 GCA_017622635.1 Ruminococcus sp.
GGGACGAATACGGCAGGCTTCCTATAATCATAGGAAAAAGAAGCGACGGTTTCTGTCTGTCAACTGAATCATTCGCATTCCAGAAACTCGGTTACACCACATATAAGGAACTTACAGCAGGCGAAATTGTAAAAATCAACTCGGACGGCTGTGAAGTTCTGAGTGAGGGCGACCCCTCAAAGATGAAAATATGTACTTTCATGTGGACATATTATGGTTACCCTACTGCTGTATATGAGGGTGTAAACGTTGAGGTCATGAGAACACGCAACGGTGAAATCATGGCTGAAAATGACATAAAAGCGGGAAAACTTCCTGATGTTGACTATGTGTGCGGTATTCCCGACTCGGGAACTCCCCACGCTATCGGTTATGCAAACAGAAGCGGTATTCCGTTCGCAAGACCGTTTATAAAATATACTCCCACATGGCCCCGTAGTTTCATGCCTACAAATCAGAACATGAGAAATCAGGTTGCAAAAATGAAGCTTATTCCCGTTCACGAACTTATCGAGGGAAAAAGACTTCTCTTTGTAGACGACAGTATTGTACGTGGTACACAGATGAGGGAAACAGTTGAATTTCTGTATGAAAACGGTGCAAAAGAAGTGCATATGCGTTCTGCGTGTCCGCCGATTATGTACGGCTGTAAGTATCTGAACTTTTCACGCAGTCACTCTGAACTCGAATTAATCGCAAGACAGATTATTGACGAATTTGAGGGTGCGGAGGGTGTCAAGTACCTTGCAGAATACAGTGACACAAACACTGAACGTGGCAAGCGTATGCGTGACGAAATCTGTCGCAGACTGAAGCTCACATCTCTTGAATTTCAGTCTCTCGAAGGTAAGGTAAAAGCTGTAGGACTGCCCGAATGTAAGCTCTGTACTTACTGCTGGAGCGGAAACGAATAATATATAAAAAATTTCAGAACCTGTTTTCATTGCTGAAAACAGGTTTTGAAGAATTTAAGGAGGAATATTTTAAATGAATAACAGTTTTTCAAAAAGCTATGAAAAGGCGGGCGTTGACGTTACCGCAGGTTACAAGGCTGTTGAACTCATGAAAAAACACATTGCCCGTACCATGACGGCAGGTGCTATTTCAGGCATCGGTGGATTCGGAGGACTTTATGAACTCGACATGACAGGTATTTCAAAGCCCGTCCTTGTTTCAGGTACTGACGGTGTAGGCACTAAGATAAAAATCGCTTTTATCATGGACAAACACGATACAGTAGGTATTGACTGTGTTGCAATGTGTGTCAATGACATTATATGCTGTGGTGCAAAACCTCAGTTTTTCCTTGATTACATCGCCTGCGGAAAGAACTACCCCGAAAAAATCGCACAGATAGTTTCAGGCGTTGCAGAAGGTTGTGTACAGGCAGGCTGTGCATTAATCGGCGGTGAGACTGCTGAACACCCCGGACTTATGCCCCTTGACGAATATGACCTTGCAGGTTTTTCTGTAGGTATCGTTGACAGGGACAAAATTTTAAAGCCCGAAACTCAGAAAGCCGGAGACATTCTTATTGCCATAAAGTCAAGCGGTGTACATTCAAACGGTTTTTCACTTGTAAGAAAGGTATTTGAAGTAAACGAAAAGAACCTTGCCGTACATTTTGATGACCTCGGAACAACTCTCGGTGAGTGTCTGCTTACTCCCACAAGAATCTACGTAAAGGCAATTCTCAGTCTTATCAGCGAAGTTAATGTAAAGGCAATCTCACACATAACAGGCGGTGGATTCTATGAGAATATCCCACGTGTTCTTCCTGACGGTATTTCTGCAAAAATCGAAAGAAACGCCGTTCAGGTACTTCCTATCTTCGACTTAATCAAACGTTCGGGTGACATTCCTGAAAGAGATATGTTTAATACTTTCAATATGGGTGTCGGCATGGTTGTTTCAGTTGACAGAAACGACGCTGACAAGGCTATTGACGTTCTCAGAAAAGCAGGCGAGGACGCTTATATTCTCGGTGAACTCGTTGAATCTGACGAGGGCGTTATAATCTGCTGATGAAAAAAATAATAATATCACTTGCCGTATTACTGGGAGTGTCTGCACTTCCCGCAATGTCCGCAGGTGATTCCCTCGACGTTAATTCCGACGGGCGTGTTGACAGCTTTGATTTGGTGTCGGCACGCCGTGACGGAGCGTCCGCAGACGAACTGAACGCAATAAATAATTTCATTCTCGGACGTGATGCAGGCTTTTCCGACAATGACAATACATATACTGTAGATGAATCATGTATACTTGAACCAAAGGGAACTGTACATACAGGCGACGGAACTTTCTACGGCGGAGGCTATGAGGGAGGCTGTGCAATGCTTGACCCTGTTTCAAGGGACTACTGGATAGTTGCAATGAATCTCGCCGACTATAACAACGCACAGCTTGCAGGTGCATATATTGAAGTAACGGGCGAACTCGGCACTATAAATATGCTTGTCACCGACCTGCTCCCCGAGGGAAAAAAAGGTGACCTCGATTTATATACAGATGCTTTTCCGCTTATTGCTCCCGTTGAAAAGGGACGTGTTCCTGTAAGCTGGAAAATCATACCGCTTGACAGTGCTGAAAATGAACCCGTTTCATACAAATACAAGGAGGGTACTACTGAATACTGGTGCGGTATTCAGATAAGAAACCACCGTTATCCGATTACAAGACTTGAATATCTTGACGAAAACGGTGAATTTGTCGAAATAGAACGCCGTCAGTACAATTATTTTGAATCCGACAAAATGGGCAAAGGTCCGTTTACGTTCAGAATAACGGATATATACGGTCAGATGGTCATTGATGAAAATATCCCCCTGTCATACGACGACACCGAAATAATAAAGGGACACGTCCAGTTACCGAAATAAATATGAAAGTAAGTACAATTGATATCATATGGGCGGTTGTTTCAATGATAGTCCTTGCCGTGTTTTTCCGTATAGGACACCTTGTATACGGTCTGCTGATTATATACGGAATGATGTTTGTGATATTTTTCATTCATATACTTAAAATACGTAAAAGCACAGCCGACAGTATAGCGATATACGGTGAAATAACAGGATACAACAAGGAAAAGACGGGAAAAGGCTATTGTCCCATTGTAAAGTACACCACAGAGGACGGCAGAGAAATTACTTCCATATATACAGTGGTTTCAAGAAAACAACAGTTTGAAATCGGTACGGAATTAATGATTTGCTATGACCCCGAAAATCCAATGTCATTTTACTTTATGGGACGTGAAAACGAACTGACAGCGACATATTACCGCTTTATTACAATCGGCGGTATTATTTCAGTTATTCTCTTAGTATTGTCACAAATAAAATAACAAAGGAGTGATTTAAGAATGAAATGTCCATATTGTGGGGCAGAAACACGTTATGCAAAATGTGAATACTGTGATTCAATCATAGACCAGTCAATTTCAGAAACCGCAAACGAAGTTTTTCAGGACGTAACACGAAATGTGACGCAGAATATCGTCCAGAACATCACAATAAACCAGAATCCTATGGAGGAAATCTCAAAAAAGAAAAAATCAACATCAATAATACTCTGTTGTCTCGGTTTTTTCGGACTGGGAGGTTTCCACCGTTTCTACACCGGTCATATCGGAACAGGAATTTTATGGCTGTGTACAGCAGGCTGTTTTTTCATAGGAACTACTATTGACCTTGTTTCACTTATAATAGGCAAGTTTTATGACAGCAAGGAAAGACGTATTTCAAAATGGTAACTGTTGATTCTTATTTTTGATAATCGGATAAAGGAGTGAATAAATAATGAGATGTCCACATTGTGGCGGTGAAATTGACTTTTTTGAAAATGATACGACATATACACCAAATATTATAAATAATATATGCATTAATCAGAACCCCACAGAAGAAATCTCAACAAGAAAAAAATCAACTTCAATAATACTTTGCTGTCTCGGATTTTTCGGACTGGGAGGTTTTCACCGTTTCTATGCGGGACAAATCGGCACAGGTCTGGTTTGGTTATGTACATTCGGCTGTTTCTTCATAGGGACTGTTATTGACCTCATTACAATCATAATGGGCAAATTTTATGACAGCAAGGAAAGACGTATTTCAAAATGGTAACGGAGGCAAAAGCTATGAAAAATATAGTGGTTCTCGTTTCGGGCGGAGGAACAAACTTACAGGCACTTATTGATGCCGAAAAGTCAGGCATTATAAAGGGCGGAAAAATTACCTGTGTAATTTCCTCAAAACCCGACGCTTACGCACTCGAAAGGGCAAAAAACAACAACATTGCAACAAGAGTTATTCCAAGAAAGGAATACTCCGACAGCAAAAGTTACAGCATGGCAATACTCGACGTACTCCGTGAGGAAAAAGCGGATTTGATAGTACTTGCGGGATTCATGACCATTCTTGACGAATGTCTGACAAAAGAATATGCCTACAAAATTATAAACGTACACCCTGCACTTATACCGTCATTCTGCGGTGAGGGTTATTACGGACTCAAAGTTCACGAAAAAGCACTTGAATACGGTGTAAAAGTCAGCGGTGCAACGATTCATTTCGTAAACGAAAAGGCAGACGCAGGTGCAATAATTCTACAGGGTGTTGTTGACATTGAAAAAGACGATACACCCGAAATTTTACAGCGTCGTATTATGGAAAACGTTGAATGGAAGTTACTCCCGAAAGCTGTTTCACTGTTCTGTCAGGACAAAATAGAAATAATCGACGGAAAGGCTTACGTAAAAAAATGATTACGGATATAAAAAAAGGTGAGTTCGGCATTGAGGGAAAATTATACTCCAAAGTGTTCAATACTGAAATAGAAGTCATGATTGACGAGGAAGTAAACATTGAGTACGCACAGAAATGTGCCGAACATTTCAACAGTCTCAACAGTGAACTTGTTGAAACCATATGCAAAGGTGCAAAAGCCTACTGTCTTGACTTCATGGAAATAGCGTCGGGAGACTGGGACGAGGAACTGACAATCCCCGTAACTTCTGAAACTCCCCCGCTTGAAATTCTGAAATGTTTCAGACCACAAATGCTTGTAATCGAAAAACCCGACGACGAAAACAGAATAGGCTATCAGCTTTCATGTTGCTGTGACTGGGAAATTGAACACGGCATGGAAATTGACATACTTGACGACAAAGTTGTATATCTCAGTTCATTCAACGGTTATTCACCGTGGTATGAATATGATGACGATGAATCTAATTATATAAATAAAATATAAAGGAGATGTTTTATCATGAAAAAACTTGATATTGCACAGGAATTAAACTCAAACGCATACCCCGGCAGAGGTATAATCATAGGCAGATGCGAGTGCGGTAAATACGCCGTTACTGCATACTTTATCATGGGCAGAAGTGAAAACAGCCGTAACCGTGTTTTTGTCGAGGAAGGCAAAGGCATACGCACACAGGCTTTTGACCCGTCAAAACTTTCAGACCCCCATCTTATCATATACGCACCTGTAAGGGTTCTCGGAAACAAGCTCATCGTTACAAACGGTGACCAGACAGACAC
>JAGAQS010000176.1 GCA_017622635.1 Ruminococcus sp.
TACGCCTTCAATGATCCTCGTTGATGGTAATACCAAGAAAAAGACACTTCCTATGATGGTACAGGCGCTTCAGTCTTCAGATACTCTGAATGATAACGGTGCAAAATACATGGCTATTGCTCTTAGTATTATTCCTATCGTCATTGCATATGTGTTCCTTTCAAGATTTATCATCGCAGGCGTTGCACTCGGTGGTGTAAAGGAATAATTTCAAAAATCAACAGCACACTTCGGTGTGCTGTTTTTTTGTTTACGGACGCTTTATGCGTCCTTTTTTTGTAATATTGAGGGTATTATGTGAATATGATTAAGTGAAAGGAGTGTTTATAATGACGGACGGTACAAGCTATGAAATAATTTTATCCTATGTGACCGAAACTGTACGGACGGCGATGCAGTGGGTAAACCTTAATGAGAGAAAAGCGACGGAAATTCGTTTCAGATGTGAACGACCCGTATCGTATGTTTACCCGAACAAGATAAAATATCTTACAAAAAACGGCAAACTTACAGATAATTACAACGATTCCGAGTGTGTCAGGGTAACGGCGAATGAGATAAGACAGATTGTAGAAAAACTTTGTCATTTTTCCGTTTACAGCTGTAAACGGGAACTGAATGAGGGATATTTTGTTCTTAAAAACGGAATACGTGTGGGTGTTGCGGGTACTTATTCGGACGGTACGGGACAAACTGTCAGTGATTTCAGTTCATTGAATTTTCGTATTGCGAGGTGTGTTGAAAACTGTGCGGTACAGATTTATGAACGAATCGGCAGAAACAGCGTAATTATATGCGGTGGCGTAAATTCGGGAAAAACCACTGTTTTACGTGATTTGTGCAGACTGTGCGGAAACAGTTTCAAGGTATCGCTGATTGACGAACGCAATGAAATTTCTTCGTCATTTGCAGGCGTGGCGGAAAATGATGTGGGAGTACTGACAGATGTGCTTGTCGGGTGCAGGCGTTGGGTGGGGATAGTTTCGGCAGTGCGGACACTTTCGCCCGATATGATTTTCTGTGACGAAATTTCCGAAAACGAAGATTCACGGGCAATTTTACAGGCTTTCGGGTGTGGCGTGAATTTTACGGCAACTGTCCATGCGGAAAATTATGAAAATCTTATGAAGCGTACAGCAATAAAACCGTTGATTGAAGCAGGGGTTTTTGACTATGCGGTTTTTCTTGAGGGAAGCGGTTTTCCCGGAAAAATACGTGAAATCAGGAGGTTGAAAAATGCTTTTTAGGATTGTTGCGGCGGTGTTGTTTTCAACTGCGGGGGGAATTGCGGGACTTTCGTTTTCAGAACGTCTGAAAAACGAGCTTGAACTGTGCAGGAATATCAGGGAAATGCTGATGAGTTCTGCTATGCTTATAAGATGCCGTGCGGTTGATGTGTATGCGTTGAGTTCAGAACTCAGACAAAACAGACAGCTTTTCCGTCTTACTTTTTTAAATGAGATTCCCGAAAGTTATAATCAGAATGACGATTTTCATGAAATATGGAGAAATGCCGTAAATTCACAGAAAAATCTTCCCTATGACGAAAAGAAACTGTTATGTGATTTCGGTGAAATACTGGGCAGAAGTGATATTGACGGTCAGCTTGTTGCAATAGATGCACTTGAAGAAACAGCCGTGATACTGGAGAAAAAGCGTTCAGAGACGTATTCTCGGAAAGGAAAGCTTTACAGGAGTGTCGGTATGTTGTTTGGCGTTATGGTCGGCATACTTGTAATTTAAAGAGGTAAAAGATATGGACATTGATTTGATTTTTAAAATTGCAGGAACGGGTATAATTATTGCCGTACTGAATCTTGTTCTCAAACGTGCGGAACGTGAAGAACAGGCAATGATGACCACTCTTGCGGGGCTTATAGTTGTACTGCTGGTTATAGTTGACGAAATCGGTGATTTGTTTGAAAAAGTAAAAACGGTGTTTGGCTTATGGTAGAGAACTGTTTTTCGGTTGCGGTATTTTGTGTATGTTCTGCAATTTTTGCGGTTCTTCTTCGTCAGCACTGTCAGGAACAGTCACTTATAATTGCACTTGCGGCGTGTGTTGCGGTAATCGGCGGATTCATGCTGTTTCTTGCTCCGCTTGTTTCGGACATACGTGACATATTTTCACAGGCAGGAATATCGGACAGTTATATTTCACTTATTTTCAAGGCTGTTGCAGTGTGTTTCATAACGCAGATAACTTGTGAAATATGCCGTGACAGCGGAGAAAACGCCATTGCATCGGCAGCGGAAATGTGGGGAAGGGGAGCGGTAACTTTCATGAGTCTGCCTGTACTTAAAGCACTCCTCGAAAAAATAAATGAAATAATATAGGACAAGTATGAAAAAATTAATAATTATACCGTTTTTGTTTTTTGTTTTGCTGAATATGGTTTGTCCGTTGTATAGCTTTGCGGTCGAATATACAGACAGTGAAGAAGAAATAGGACAGCAGATTGATAATATTATGTCGGACTATGATATTGGCTACAGTTACGAAGATATCGGCAGTCTTTCACTCGGTGAAATGATAACGGCGGTAAAGGACTCGTTTGTTTCAAGGATTTCCGCACCGCTGAAAGTTTTCAGGACAATTATTATTGTGGTTCTGTTTACGGCGGTAATGAAAAGTGCGGGGGAAAGCGTTTTTTCTTCGGATTCGTCGTCAGGTCTTTACAATATGATATGTGTGATGACGGCGGTGACTGTTATTATGCCACAGCTTTTCACGGTTTATGAAGAATCACTGACGGCTGTTGAACGTGGGGGAAGTTTTATTCTGGTTTTTGTTCCCGTCTTTACAGGTATTACCGTTGCAAGCGGAGGTATAACGACAGCAGGAATTTACAATGTTCTCATACTCGGAGCGTCGGAACTGATAGTAGAACTTTCACGCCGTTTTCTGATTCCCGTACTAAGTGTAACGGCGGTACTGGCTGTTTCGGGGAGTATTTTCCCGAACGTTTCACTTGAAAGTATAATAGGTCTGCTGAAAAAAATAATCATATGGGGCATGACTATATCAATGACACTTTTCACGGGTTTTGTTTCAATGAAGTGTACGTTAGGCGGAAAAGCTGACGGTGTTGCAAGCAAGACCGCAAGGTTTCTGATTTCGGGGACAGTGCCTGTTGTGGGGGGAGCTGTTTCGGACGCATATGCAACGGTTAAAAGCAGTTTTGACGTTATTCAGGGAACAGTCGGAACGGTCGGGGTTATTGCGATAATTATAATAATGTTGCCGCCCGTTCTTGAACTGCTTATATTTCGTGGGATAATGTGGACGGGGACGGCTGTGGCGGAACTTTTTTCGGCAGACCCTCTTTTGAAACTCATGAAAGGAATTGACAGCGGTCTTGCCGTTGCACAGAGTGTGCTTGTTTGTTATTCGGTAATTTTTATTCTTTGTACGGGAATACTTATGAAATGTTTTACATAGGAGGGAAAAATGGAAGATTTCAAAAATGCGGTAATGGCTGTATGTATAGTTTCGGCAGGTGTATGTATGATTGAAAATATGGTGACGGCTACAAAGCTTAAATCACAGATGAAACTTTTGCTTAATCTGACGGTTGCGACCGTTCTGATAGCGTCGTTTACAAAAGGCGGAATATCTTTTGAACTGCCTGATTTTCCGTCCTATGATGCCGACGAATACAGTTATTCGCTTTATTCTGAGGAAATGTGCAGACAGACGGCAGAAAATATTTCGGATATACTTCTTGAACAGCTTTCGGCATCGGGAATAAATTGCAGTAAAATTGAAACGGAAGTTAATATTTCTGATGACAACAGCATATTTATTAGTAAGGTCACAATAAGTGCGGACGATTTCGGAAAAGCGACTGAAATAATCAGGAACAGTATTGGCAGTGATACGGAGGTAATTAATGGAGATTACTGAAAAGTTCAGGAATATGTCAAAGGACAAAAAAATGATGACAGCGGTGACAATTCTTGGAATAGCGGGCCTTTTACTGATAATGATATCATCGCTTGTGCCTGAAAAAAAGAAAACGGACGAGTCGGAAAGTAAGGTCGTTGAGGAGACTGTATGTGCGGAAGATTACCGCATTGAGACAGAAAAACGGCTTGAAAGCTTTTTGTGCAGTATAGACGGGGCAGGTGATGTAAAAGTATACCTTACGGTTGGCAGTGATGAGAGATACATTTACGCAACTGAGGGAAGAAGAAGCAAATCTGAAGACAAGACGGAGGAGGAAAGAAAATATGTGATGATTGGCGGAGGAAGTGACAAGTCTGCACTTATTGAGACGGTTGAAACTCCTGCAATAACGGGTGCTGTGATTGCCTGTAGTGGTTTTGACAGTCCGACGGTGCAGGAACAGATTTACAGAGCGGTTTCGGCTGCTCTCGGGATTCCGACAGGGAAAATATATGTAACAAAACTGAAACAGTAAAGGAGATAAATTTATGAAAAAACCATCTGTAATTATAGGAAAAAAACAAATAATAATGACCTGCCTCACACTCATGCTTGCAATAGCGGTCTACATAAACTATGCGGCAGCTCCGAAAATTTCTGACGATAACGACGTAAAGACGGTTACTGCCAAAAACGATACCGTAAGTTATGGTGAAACGGAGTTTGTCAATGCCGAAACGGAGTCGGTCAATGCGGACACATCTGACTATTTTGCTCAGGCACGTCTTGACAAAATGAACAACCGTGATACAGCAGTACAGACTTTACAGTCAATAATCGGCGGTGGTGACATAACAGAGGACGAAATGGTCATGAACGCACTTGACGCTGTGGAAGTTTCAAAGCTTATTGAATCGGAGGGAAATATTGAATCTCTCATAAAGGCACAGGGTTTTGCCGACTGCGTTGCCTATCTTGACGGTGAAACTGCCAAAGTCGTAATCAAGACAGAGGGGCTTGACAAGGCACAGGCTGCCTCGATAAAAGAAATAATTCTTGACGAAACAGAAGTCCCCGCAGAAAATATCAGAATTTTTGAGGTAAAGTAGTTGTACAAACTGAATTTTTTTGGTATAATATAAAGTGAGGTGTTAAAGACACGAAAATTATATGAAGATACGGAGGTTAAAAAATGGAGGTTGTTAAAGAAAACGTTAACAGCAGACTGAAAATATCAGATGATGTTATAATTACCGTTACAAAACTTGCCGCCCTTGATGTGAAAGGGGTGGCAGGTCTCAGCGGTGAGATAAATACATTGAGCAGGATTAAGAA
>JAGAQS010000177.1 GCA_017622635.1 Ruminococcus sp.
ATCGTTCACCTGCTTTAAGCATTGCCGTATCATTTGTAATTATTGCAGGTATAGGAATAATTACCATGAAAGGACTCAGCAACAAAAGCAATATCGGTGATTCCGATTCAGACAGTACAATCTTTTCAAATGAAGTAAGGACAACAACGCCGAAAGAATCAGAATCCGTTTCAACGGTAACGGGAAAAGCAGACAGTGCGGAAACGGTGACAACGGCAGTTATATCATCAATGTCAGTGACAGCGGAAGAAACAACAACAGTGTCGGAATCTGTTTCAACCACAGCAAAGAAAGCCGAAACGCCTTTAAACCCTGAAACAGAATCAAGCAACGGAAATGTATCCGTTAACGAAGAAAGCACAGTAAACAACAATAATACTCCAGATACACCGTCAGTTATGCACGGTCTGTTATACAGTATAAATCTTCCCTCAGACGCAAACGGCAGTTTTACAATATCGTTCAACGCATACAGGGACGGCGGTTTCAGGTCATTTGCATCATATGAAATAAATTGTCCCGATACAACATATTTTTCAAAGGAAGTTTCGGGTACAGGCACAGAAAAAGTATATGTAATGCTCCAAAACAACAGCACTCAGGAGGGTGGTATAGTTATAGGTGAATACACATTCGACTATACACTTGGGGGATATTCCGTTGAAAGTGAGGATATCAGAAAGGCTTTTGAAGATTTGGGTGCATTTAACAATAATTCGGGAGTTCAGGACAGTTTCAAGGAATCAAGTATAAAAGAAATGAAAAAAGTTCTTGACGGAATCAGAACTGAAATTACACTTAACAACGGTGATAGTACAAGGCTTGATGTTGCCAAACAATCAGTCACACTTCTTAACTGGTCAGTGGGAACAACTCTCACATCTGACGAAATAACGAGCGTATTCAATGATTATACGTCAGGCTGGGGAAAAAGTGATTTTCAGTCATTCAGTACATTGTATGAACTTGTTTACAATGAAAGTGTAAATATCGTGAACAATGGTGACAGTGATATCCTTTCACAGCTGGGTTACAGCAGTTCCGACTTCAATTATATTACACTCCCGCTTGAACCTATGGAAACTCTGAAAACGTTAAATCCTGTTGTAAATTAATTGCACATATTAAATAAAGTCCTCCTTTATATTAATATATATGGAAAACAGTCACGGTTAACGTGACTGTTTTTTATTTGTACGTTCTGTAAAAAACCATTAAAATACCGTCAAATTACAGTACAAAAACGCCGACCTCACAAAAACGTATTGACTTTGCGGAAAAAAGAATTATAATAAAATCATGAAGTAAAAAACAAAGGCAAACTTATTGAAAAATAAGGACGCAAAGCTGAGGGTCTAAGTCGGAAACGATATGACAGCCGGTTGCAGATAATCGTGATGATTGTCTTGTTCTTATCAAAAAAAGTTGCCCGTAAAGAAAGGAAGTACTAATATGAAAGAAACAATGAAAAAACATGGTTTCAGAAAAAAGGCATCTTTCTTGATGGCACTGTCTATGATATGCAGTTTCCCACAGGCAATAAATGCAAGTGCTGTGTTTTATGATGCAAATATGCATAAGGTGAAAAAAGCTTATGCAGTTTCAGACAATGTAATAAATAACACTGAAACCGACGGAATAGGAAAAATTGAAATTTCACTTAAATC
>JAGAQS010000178.1 GCA_017622635.1 Ruminococcus sp.
ATTCCTAAATCAGTTAAAATAACATTAACGGTAATTTTATCAATCGGCGGTATTGTCCTGATAACTTATCTCAGAAGAAAAATGATTATAAATTCACGCATAAAGAATTTCACAACAGGCAACAACTCACAAAAAGCGGTATCAATGTACAGCTATGCGGAAAAACTTCTTGCCTCACAGAAACTAACCAAAAAAGACCTGAATTTCAGTGAATTTGCGGAACTCGCAGAAAAGAACATGAGCGGAAAACTTTTCAGTGAGGGCGATTTCAGTCGTTTTATGGACATTTCTCTGACAGCAGGTTTCAGCAACACTTCACCAAACGGTGAAGAAGTAAAATTCTGTAATAAATTCGTTACGGAACTCTCAGACAAAATTTATGAACAGTCTGACTTTATACACAGATTTATCATGAAGTTCATAACTGTTCTTAAATAATTATATAATCAGGAGGTAATTTTTTATGAAACCCAGTACTGCAAAAAGTATTATTCTCGTTGTTTCGGGAATAATCGTCGCATTTTTCCCCGGCATAATATCGTCACTTTTCTACCTTATCGGAACGGCTGTAATAATTTTCTGTGTGATAAATATTATAAAGTCACTCGTTACGGCAACTCCCGTGGCAATTGTTCCGAACATTGTAGGCATAATTATAGGCGGTGCAATAACTTCACTCCCCCACTTCGTACAGACAATAATTCCGCTTACTATCGGTCTTATTCTTGCGTTCAACGGTCTCGACTTTATCGGCAGGGCTGTCACAAACGTCGGTTCACGTGTTGTTAATATAATCCTCGCAGTAGTAACTTTGGGTCTCGGCTGTACACTGCTTTTCCACCTCGTGAAAGCAGGAAACGCAACACGTATTATAGCAGGTCTTATAATGGTCGGTGCAGGTGTGTATGATTTTCTTTCGAGAAAAAACTCCTCAGGCGGAAACGGCGGAATAATTGACGTTGACAGCTACTCAGTAAAGGACGACAATAAATATCTCAGATAAATTCAAAACAGGAGGACTTTTTATGTCATGCTCACTTTACTACACAGCAAAAAGAAACACGTCACTGACTGATACAGAAAACAGAACTATAAACAATATTGTTGAAAAATACAATTCAGAATATCCGTTCAGTGAAAAAGCAGAAGATTTCTGCGTATACAACACGACAAAAAATGGTGTTATATTCAGCGGTGCAACAAAGCCGTCATATACGAACGACTTTGAATTATCGTTTGAAATTTGTAAATACTGGCTTGAATGTCTTACAAAAATAACAAAGGTACTTCATGACTGTCAATGGAATGTATCACTTGATGATGTAAGTCTGATTTACAGCAAAGACACAGGCTGGATATTTCCCACAGAAATTGATTATAAAAAATTATTCAAAAAAACAACTCTGTTATGAAAAAACTTATTCAAAAATACTGTACAGAAGAACACATAATCGACGGAGTAAAAACATATATCATTCCTGAAGAACGTTATGACGAAATGTATCACGACATAGAAATTTCAGAACTTTCTGATACAATCAAAAAACACGGTCTATATTCTGTTAAACATCTTAAAGAAATAGATATTTCAGAAATCTTTCTCTCAATCGTATTTGCATACAGAGGAATTATGTATGATTTCATACCTTGCTATAAGTATGATGGAAAATTATATCATGTGTCACTAAAAAACGGCTGGTTCTGTCTTGAATGTCGTCAGCTGAACACATTCAACGGAATATACGCCATACCAATGAGTGAAGATGACCTGACTTTTCTGCCGTTGGACGTTACCCCCGAAATACCACCTGTCTTTAAGAAAATACCGTGTCAGAAGTGCGGTAAACCGTTAAACAGACGATTCATGAAAATAAGTTAAAAAAAGCCTGAGATTTTACTCTCAGGCTTTTTTCTTGACTTTTTTCGACCGATATTATATAATTATCTTTAATGTATATTTATTTTAAATTCAAGGAGATTATATTATGAACATATGGACACAAAATCAATTTAAAGAAATAGAAATCAGACTGGAAGATGAACAATATATGTATGCTTTAATAAACGGCGATTATGGGTGGATTATGTATCTTCGTGAAGAGGGAGATTCAGGATTCAGTTCCCGTAATCCTGACTACAATGGTTCGGATAGTGCAACAATGAAATTTACTTTAAGCAACGGACAAGTAGACGATTACCCTCTGTCATGGATTTTACCTGCTGATACTGTCAATAAAGCTCTTTTGTATTTTGAGAAAAACCATCAGATTCCTGATTTTATAAACTGGCATGACGATTCAAATTGTTAAATTAATATACACTACTGTAAAAAGGTGACTTACGTGGACAGAAAACTAATAAATAATAAACTTGCCGAAAACAAACGCCGTCTTAAAGAAATACATATAAATGACATGAAGTCCGAAATTATGGCAAGTATCGAAAATTTTACGGAAAAATACCGTTTTGCCTACGACAACGAAAAAAAACGCATTGAAATTTTTATGGACAAACTGCCCGCTTTTTACAATCGTATTGATTTTACGGCACTTCCGAAAAGTCCGACGACTGAACACGGAAAATGTTATCTGTGTTTTCTGGAGGGCAATGAGGCACTTTTTAATATATACATTTATGGCAATTTCAACGACTTTCTGCGTGATTACGACGATTTTTTCTTTTTCAGTGCGTATCTGCTCGTCATTGATGATGATTTCCGACGTTTTGTCCTTATTGATGACGAATTTAACCAGAAAGAATCATATACAGGAGAATATCTATGATTTTATACAGACCTGTCGATACTGCCGAACTTGAACTTATCAGACAAAGTAATTATAAAAGTTTTCCGCCGAGACTTCCTGAACAGCCGATTTTCTATCCTGTTCTCAACCATGAGTACGCCTGCGAAATCGCTGGAAAATGGAACACAAAAACTGCTGACCGCAAAGGTTATGTAACTGAATTTGAAGTTGACGACGAATATATTAAATATTTTGAAATACACACCGTCGGTGCAAAGCATCATCAGGAGTTTTGGATTCCTGCCGAAGAACTGCAAAACTTCAACAGTCACATTATCGGCATAATAAAAGTGACTGACAAATTTCAGGAGGTAAATATATGAGCCGTTCATTTCAGGTAGAAACAGAAAAATATTCTGACTTTACAACAGAAGAACTTCTG
>JAGAQS010000179.1 GCA_017622635.1 Ruminococcus sp.
TGTAAATTCACATAAAAAAAATATTGCTTCCGCCGTGCCGTCTTTTATTGACAGAAACAGTACAGCGGAATTTGCACTTGATAAAAAACAGTTTTTTGAGGATTTTGACAAAGGTCTGCCGTTTACATTTGAGTGTAAGCCCGATACGCCCGATTCTGACGGTCTGACAGTCTTTGAAATCCCTGAAAGATATTCCGAAAATCAGCCTGCACAGCACGTTGTTGGTTATCTTTCGGAGGGTGAGGGAGTGGCAGGAATTGAATACGCCTACAATAAAATCCTGCGTAATGACTACGGTGAAAACAGTGTGACTTATACAACGGACGGTTTCGGTCAGATACTTATCGGGGACGGCAGGAAAATTATACGAAGTAATGTGGAAAAAAGCGGTGTCGTCACCACTCTTGACCTCGATATACAGAAAATATGCGAGGAGGCAGGAAAGGACATTGAAAAGGGTGCGATAGTGGTTGCGGACGTTAAAACGGGTGAACTTCTTGCAATGGCGAGTTTTCCGACTTACTCCGTTGACGATATGGAAAAGGCTGTTGACGATAAGAGAAGTCCGCTGATAAACCGTGCCTTATACTCTTACAGTGTGGGGTCAATTTTTAAGCTTGTCACCGCAGCACAGGCAATTGATAATAAATTCGGCGGATACGTCTATAATTGTACGGGAGAAGCAGACGTTGAGGGGAAAATTTTTCACTGCCACAAAGAAGACGGTCACGGTTTACAGACTTTATCCGACGCAATAACAAATTCATGCAATACCTATTTTATAAATCTCAGCAGGGTACTTGATATAAAAGATTTCAGGGAACTTGCTTTCAGTCTCGGTTTCGGACGTGAAATACATCTTTGTTCGGGAATGACGGCATCGGGCGGAGTACTGCCGACCGTAAAAGAACTTATGATACCTGCGGAACTGGCTAATTTTTCATTCGGACAGGGTAAACTTTCGGCAACGCCTTTACAGATTACACAGCTTTCGTGTGCGATTGCTAATGAGGGAAAAATGCCCGTACTCCGTCTTATAAAGGGCATGACGATTGACGGTGAGGAGACAGTGGGCGGAAAGTCTGCACAGTATTCGCAGGTACTTGAAAAAGATACCGCCGAACAGCTGAAAGATATGATGATTTCGGCAGTTGAGGAAAACGAAAATTCCAATGCAAAGACAAAATATACCACAGTCGGTGCAAAGACTTCAACCGCACAGACAGGACGTACAGATAAAAAAGGTGAAGAACTCTGTCACGCATGGATAACGGGATTTTTTCCGTCAGATGACCCGCAGTATGCAGTTACCGTACTTGTTGAGGACGGCGGTTACGGTAATGACGTTGCCGCACCGATATTCAGTGAAATTGCCGACAATATAGCCAATAAATAAAAAAACTGCCCCTGAAAATTATCAGGGGCATATTTTATATAATTAACCGAAAATAAATTCAAGTACAGTATATATAACAGTCTTATTATTCAAATTTTTCAATATCGAAATCAGGCGGAGCGTCAATTTCTTCCGAAACGTACTTGCCGTTTTTCTTACGCTGTTTCACACACTCGGTCAGTAAATATTCTATCTGTCCGTTTATTGACCTGAAATCGTCTTCCGCCCATGCAGAAATATCCTTGAACAGCTTTTCGGATATTCTGAGCGGAATTTGTTTTTTCTGTGCCATATTAATACAGACTTCCCGAATTTACAATCGGCTGTGCGTCGTGGTTTCCGCAGAGAACTACAAGCAGGTTGGAAACCATAGCGGCTTTGCGTTCTTCGTCGAGTTCGACAACACCGCTTTCGTTGAGACGTTCAAGAGCCATTTCAACCATGCCTACAGCACCGTCAACAATCATTTTTCTTGCGTCAATGATAGCAGATGCTTGTTGTCTCTGTAACATAACGGCGGCGATTTCGGGAGCATATGCAAGGTAAGTTATACGTGCTTCAACTATTTCAAGACCTGCATTTTCAACTTTCTGCTGAATTTCGTCACGTATTCTCTGTGCGACAATTTCGCTTGAACCTCTTAAACTGCCCTCGTCGGCGATTCCGTCGCCTGTTGTGTCAACGTTGGGGGCAATGTCGTAAGGATAGAGACGGACAATATTTCTCAAAGCCGTATCGCACTGGAGTGATAAATATTCCTTGTAGTTGTCAACGTCAAAAACCGCTTTGGCAGTGTCTTTAACTTTCCATGTGACAGCGATTCCGATTTCAACGGGATTACCGAGACAGTCATTTATTTTCTGACGGTTGTTGTTTAGCGTCATAATTTTGAGTGAAATTTTCTTGCTCGGAGCAGGTGTACTTGTTGTTACACCCTGAACAGATTTTATTGTACTGTTTCCAACGTCGTCACTCTGTCTGAGGTGTGTTGATGCGGCAGGGTTTACGGAAGAACAGAACGGGTTGACCCAGTAAAAACCGTCGCCCTTTATAGTACCGTGATACTTACCGAAAAGAGTGAGTACAAGTGCCTCCTGCGGTTTGAGGACGATAAGACCCTTGAACGGAAACCAGCCTATACAGAGCCATACTGTTGCAGTGCCTGCCAGAGCGTCTTTATCATGTATACCGCCTATAATAGTAAGAACTATGGCGGTTATGTACAGCAGACCCCATAAAAGCATCATAGGCATACCATTTTGTTTTGTGGATAAAATTTTTTCTTTCATGATTATTTCCTTTCGTTGAAATAAGGTTCGTTTTTTATATGATATCAATATCATATCATATAAATTTCAATTTGTCAAGTACTTTTTCAAAATTATCGGAAAATATTCCAAAACCATTGACATTTACTGAAAATAATACTATAATATACTTGTATCGCATTGACGGAACAGGGTTTACCCTGAAAGCCTTTGTCCCATTGACTACGGGGCTTTTTTTGTTTCGTCATGTATATTTGAAATAAGGAGATAAAATTAATATGCAATGGAACGGACTTAATGAACTTCGTGAAAAATATCTTTCGTTTTTTGAGAGCAAGAACCATACAAGAATGGCAAGTGCTTCACTTGTGCCACAGGGTGACAAAA
This sequence comes from Ruminococcus sp., assembly GCA_017622635.1. Taxonomy (GTDB): domain Bacteria; phylum Bacillota; class Clostridia; order Oscillospirales; family Ruminococcaceae; genus Ruminococcus. The sequence goes on from JAGAQS010000179.1 coordinate 3,052, forward strand.
GCCTTCTGCTTATAAATTCGGGTATGGCACCTCTCAAAAAGTATTTTCTCGGACAGGCTGTACCGCCTAACA
>JAGAQS010000003.1 GCA_017622635.1 Ruminococcus sp.
AGAGGTCTTATCCGCAGTCTCCGCATAGTTCGCAATGCCGGACAAATCAAAGAAATCGCGAGGGACAGGTGCAGGGAGAAGAAGTTCAATCTCTTTAAGGAGCATATCTATACCTGCGAGTTCCGTTGCGGAAGTACATACAACAGGGGTAATAATACCACGGTTCATACCGTCGTGAATACCGTCAATAAGTTCTTTCTGTGTAAACTCCTCACCCTCGAAAAATTTTTCCATAAGTTCGTCGGAAGTTTCGGCAACGGCTTCTGAAACTGCGGCAATAAGTCCGTCGATACGGTATTCAAACTTTTCTGAAATTTCGGCTGTCGGCATATCCGTTTCAACGGCATTTCCCTTTGAATCATATTTATATGCCTTCATTTCTATAAGATTGACGTATGAAACAATTTTACCGTCACTTATAACGGGAACTACAACAGGGCATACAGTAGGACCGAAAACCGTTTTTAATTCTGTAAGGACATTAAAGAAATTAGCGTCCTTGTCGTCAATTTTAGTAACGACAAACATTTTTGACTTGCCCTGACTTACAGCCTCGTCGTATGCTTTCTTAGCACCGACTTTTACACCCGATTTTGCCGAAACAGTAATCATGACAGTATCGGACGCACGTATTCCCTCAACCATTTCGGCAGCGAAATCAAAAAGTCCGGGAGTGTCAAGAAGATTTATTCTGTAGTCATTATATTCAAATGATGCGAGAGATGTTCCGATTGAAATACCTCTTTTTATTTCTTCTGAATCGTAATCACAGACGGTCGTGCCGTCAGCAGTTTTACCGAGACGGTCGGAAGCACCTGCCTTGTACAGGAGAGCTTCTGCGAGAGAAGTTTTGCCTGAGCCGTTATGACCGGCAAATGCAATGTTTTTTATTTTAGTAACATCGTAAGTTTTCATAGTGTATTCTCCTCTTAAAATGAATGGTCGCAGTACAAACTGCATGACATGATTATATAACATTTTTGTGCAAATTGCAATAGAATGATTTTAATTTCCACATTTTGCATTATTTAAGTGTATTCTATTTGTTGAAATCGCACAATAATTTTTTGTCTGAAAATCCGAAAGATTTAATTTTACCGAGCCCTGCAAATATTCCGAAGTATGCCATACCCCAGAGAATAACAAAAAATATTATTTCGGGAATACTGTTTCCGCCTGCTCCAACTATCCTTGTAAGAAGTTCAACCGTTCCCATAGTCAGAAAAGCGTATATAATTGGAACTGCTATTATTTTAAACGGTCTGAACGGTGTTTCGGTATGTTTCATTATTTTAATGAACCTTGCACAGTTTCCTATAACGTTGCTTGCATAATAAGACACAACTATTCCGTAAAAGCTGAATTTCGGCACAAATATAAGCACCACCGAAATTCTTACAGCATATTCCGCAAGATAATTCAGTGAAGAAAAGCCCTGTAAACCCATGCCCTTTATTAAAGCCTCAAGAATAATTTCCATATATATGAAAGGTACAACGGGTGCTATAATCGTTATCATTTTACCCGCAAGTTCACCGCCTCCGAGAAGTTCGCCGATATTGTCGCCAAACCTCATGAGAACAGCCGACGCAAATATTGCAAATACAAGTGTATACTGTGTCAGACGGGAAGTAAGACTTTTTATGCGTTCCCTGTTTCCCGAAGCGGTGGCACGTGCCGATTCACTTACTATAATACCCGACATTGAGCACAGTACAACCGACGGAAAAAACAGTGTCGGAATAACAATAGCCTCAAATATACCGAAACGGCTCAGAGCTTCATTCACAGAGTCACCGCTCTGTCTTAAACACATGGGAATCAGTGCATCATTTGTACTGCTTAACGCCGAAGTCAGCACACTGCCACCCATTATTGGAAAAGCAAAAGTCATGTACTTTCTGAAATTAAGCGAACATTTACCGGTATATTTTTGGTGTGACCTGAAATATACAAACAGACAGTAGACAAGTGAAAAAATATTGCCTGCAATAATTCCCACTATCATGATACGGCAAACTGAATGTTCGTCGGGATTTACTGCCGAAAGTGTCATGATTATTATTACCAGTGATTTTATAATAAATTCAATTATGTCACCCACTGCGGAAACGGACGCTTTACGGCAGGCGTTGAAATAACCTTTGAAACACGCCGACACCGCACCTGAAATCAGTGCAACCGGCATGAACTTTATGGCTTCTTCCATACTTGCACCGCTGAAAAACTTATTGCTTAACGGTTCGGCAAACACAAACAGTACAACCGATACTGTAGTGCTTAACATAAGACAAAGTTTTATACCATGTGCAAGAATCCTGTTCGGATTGGAGTTTGTCTTTCCCATTTCCTCCGAGACAAGACGGCTGGTACACAAAAAAGCATTACCGTTTGACAATATACCTGCAAGTCCCAGAAATGACCCCGTAAGCGACAGTATACCTATGGCTTCCGCACCGAGCTGTCTTGTTATGAATACATTCAACAAAAGTGACGACGTATCAAGAAACAACTGCATAAAAGTAAGCAGTACAGTGTCTCTTACCAATCTGTTTTTAAAAAACATAACTTCCTCCCGTTTCTGATATAGTACATTCTATGGGGG
>JAGAQS010000180.1 GCA_017622635.1 Ruminococcus sp.
TATGTACAGCTCTTTTTGATTTGTCCCACAAAAGAATATATTATAAATGATTACCGTATATGTGCAGATATCGGCAGTCAATTTATTTGCTTACAATCATTTTACGCATAACAACAAGGTCAAACGAATCAAGTCTGTTATCCTTGTATAAATCACCTGCGATTGAATTTTTAAGCGTTCCTGTTTTGAGAAGATATTTCTGCATTGCAACAAGGTCTGATATATTAAACTGACCGTCACCCGTAACGTCGCCCTCAACGGTTTCCGACGGATACTCATAAACCACCTGAACATTGGTGTATTTAATATCTATAATGTCTTCAATATCCGCTTCCTGTTTTTCGGAGGAATCCCACCATTTCTGAAGTTCAACTTTTCCGTCGGCAATTACAGCATCAACATATTCACCGTCATTGCTTAAAGTTCCGTCAAAATTCACTTCTGCGGTTGAACCGTTGCCGAGTTTGAGACTGTAGCTTTCGGAAGTCCAGAATTTATTGCCCATACTGTCAACTGCATTTATACAAACGGCACAGCCTGCCGAACCCCATGACGAACCCGCACTTGATGTTACATCAGCTGTCATGGTTATTTTTTTGAGGTGTTCGGGGTCTTCTATCGGAATTTCAATATAACCGTTTTCGTTGACCATACTTTCGGGGTTGTCAAATGTAACAACATTCTGAACGGGTTTATTGTCCTCATCTTTTTCCAGTCCCTCAAAATCAGATGCGTCGTCACTTATAACCACCATTGCGGCGGAAAAAGCAGGAAGTTCAACATTTACGGTATTGTCCGAAACATTGTCAATTATATCAATAAGACGTATCTCGTCTGAATCCCCGTAAACCGCATAAACGGCTGCCGCTTTATATTCCTTATCTGAATTTTCAAGTATAACAGACGCATTTTCACTGTCCGTCATACTTTTATTTGTAATCATGGCAGTGACAAAACCGTTGTCATTGTCGTTTACTGAGGCATATGAACTTGAAAGGGAAACATCTTCCGTAACTGTCGGGACAAGAGTATTTCCGAAACTTCCGCCGTTGCCGTCATAATCGGTATACAGATTAATTCCCGATAAGATAAAGGAGTCACCGCCCCAGAGAGTAGCAAAGTAAACGCCTGCATCTGCATAACAGCCCAGAGCCTCAGCCTGTGCAATAGTTCCGCTGACATCTTCGTCACCGCCGAAATTATATTCGGAAATTGCAAGTTTCGTGCCGGGATAATAAGTGTCTATTGATTTCTGAATAGTGGGAAGTATCGGCACATTTTCCTGACACCACTGACCTATCCAGCTGTTTTCAACAAATCCCTTTTCATAAAGTGTACGGACTGACTGTACCCTGTCTTCTGCACCCTCTCTTGCGGATTCAGAATAATAATGTATGTCAAGAACGTCAAGAAGTCGTTTTCCGTTTTCTTCTTCAGCCTTTTTCATTTCGTCAAGATAATAGTCTATATACCAGTGATAACCGCCGTCTGCCTTTATCTGTTCCCATTCGTTGCTGCTGTCATCGTCTGCGAGGTGGTCGTAAGCAGTGTAACCGTAAAGAGCAGGACCGAATATTTCGGCATTGGGGTCAATTGCCTTTACGGCAGAAGCCATTTCAATGGATTTTTCGGTAAGTTCAGTGGCACTTACAGGCTGAGGGTGAATCCTGCTGTGCGTATGATGCCATAAAGCAGGCTCATTGTCAAGGCTGTAACCCTGAATACCTGTCGCCGA
>JAGAQS010000181.1 GCA_017622635.1 Ruminococcus sp.
GGGAGACTCACGGAGAATAGGTGTTGTCATGAAACTGGCTGACGGTGACGGTTTGGGTCTGAAACCTGTATTGTCACTTGTGGACAGTGACCCCGTTCTTTCCAAAGAGTTTATAAATTTGGTTTTTTATCTGCATGACAATACTTTCTGTACGTATTTTGAAGCAGTGAAAGCGATGTTGCCACCTGCCATGAATGTGACAGTAAAAGAAAAATTTCGTGTTAACAGAAATTTTAATGATTTCAAATCACTGGACAGTGAGGCAACGGAACTTTTCGGTAAAATCCAACAGTTTTCCGACGACACAGGTTTGAATGATTTTATCAGTAACTTTATTTCGGAAAACGGCAGAAAAACCATTGACGAACTCTGTGAAAACAGTGCGATTGTTTCGGACAATATTTTCCGTCAGAAAATAGGTGACGCTGTTATGAAAACGGTACGCCTTACGGACAAATATATAAACTGTCCCGAAAGTTTCCGACTTACTCCGAAACAGAAAACGGTTGTGAAGTTTCTGGAGGAAAACGGTACGGCATCATCAAGAGAAACGGCTTATATGTGCGGAGTGACTGCGGTTGTTATAGCAAATCTTGTCAGGAACGGTGCGGTTGAGGAGTACGAAACGGAAATTTTTCGCCGTGTTGACGACTTTTCGGAGAGCAGAGCTGATATAAATAAAACGATACTTTCTGACGAACAGCAGAACGCTTACAATTTAATTTCTGAACAGGTTCATAAACGTAAACCTGCGGTTTTTCTTCTTCACGGTGTTACGGGAAGCGGTAAAACCTCAGTATTTGAAAAACTTATTTCCGATACCGTTTCAGGCGGTCGGCAGGTTATGATGCTTATTCCCGAAATAAGTCTCACGCCACAGGTTCTCAAACGTTTCCGTTCACTTTTCGGCGAGAGGGTAGCCGTTATTCACGGCGGTTTGACTCTCGGTCAGCGACTTGACGAATACAAGAGAATTAAAAAGGGTGACGCTGATATTGTAATAGGCACAAGAAGTGCGGTTTTTGCACCACTTGACAATATAGGTCTTATTATAATGGACGAGGAGGGCGAAAGGTCTTACAAATCGGACATTACGCCGAGATACAACGCCCATGACGTAGCAAAACAGAGATGTGCTTATCACGGTTCAACACTTCTGCTTGCTTCTGCCACTCCGTCCATAGAAAGTTACTATCTTGCGGAAAAAGGTCTTTATAATCTTATAAAAATGAAAAAACGTTACCGCAATATTCCTTTGCCCGAAGTCAGCATAGTTGACATGGGTGAAGAACGTGCGGACGGAAATATCACAGAGTTCAGCCGTACACTTGTTGACGAAATAAATCTCAATTTACAGAACGGTGAACAGACAATATTGTTGCTTAACCGCCGAGGGTATCATACAATTATAAGCTGTGTTGACTGTTATCAGCCTGTTTATTGTCCTAACTGTTCAGTTCCTCTAACCTACCACAGAAAAAACGGCAGACTAATGTGTCATTATTGCGGATATTCGGGGGAACTTGTGAAAAAATGTCCGTCGTGCAATTCGGAAAGACTGAAAAGTATGGGCTTCGGTACACAGAAACTTGAAGAAGAATTAAATATGTATTTCCCGACGGCAAGGGTTCTGCGTATGGACGCTGACACGACTTTTTCAAGATATTCATATGAAAAGAATTTCACGGATTTCCGTAACGGCGAATATGACATAATGATTGGTACTCAGATGATTGGTAAGGGTCTTGACTTCCCGAATGTAACGCTTGTCGGTGTGCTTTCAATTGACAAGGCACTTTATGCCGGTGATTTCCGAAGTTATGAAAGGACTTTTTCCCTGATAACTCAGGTCGTCGGACGCAGTGGACGCAGTTTAAAGCGTGGCAGGGCAATTTTACAGACTTTTATTCCAGACCACTATATAATAAATCTTTCGGCAGGTCAGGATTATGAAAGTTTCTACAAAGAAGAAATAGCTCTGCGTCGGACGATGATTTTCCCGCCTGTATGTGATATGTGTGCGTTCTGCTTTTCGGGAACTGACGATATACAGGTGAAAAAAGGTGCTTCTGCGGTACTTGGTCTTATGCGTGAAAGTCTCAGGGAAATCAATCCGAAAACACCTGTCAGGGTTCTCGGACCTGTAAAATGTTCCTACGGAAAAATAAACGGCAGATACCGCTGGAGAATTATTGTGAAATGCAAGAACAATCCTGAAATAAGGGGATTTATAAGCGGTGTGCTTAAAAAGTCCGCAAAACTTAAAGATATGTCGGGAATTTCACTTTATGCCGATATGAACGGCGATACAGGCTCTTAACAAAAAGAAAGGATTTAATAAAATGGCACTCAGAAAAATTTTAACAGATAAAGATGAAGCACTTCACAAAGTTTGCAGACCCGTTGAAAAATTCGACGAAAAACTTGCTCAGCTTCTGGACGATATGCATGAAACTCTTGACAAGGCACAGGGTGTCGGTCTTGCAGGTCCGCAGGTCGGAGTGTGCAGACGTATTTTCATAATGCATCTTGAAGAGGGCAATTTTGAGGCTATAAACCCCGAAATTATTCTGAAAGAGGGAAAACAGCGTGTTGAGGAGGGCTGTCTTTCATGTCCGAATATCTGGGGATATGTTACACGTCCCATGCACTGCCGTCTGAAAGCAC
>JAGAQS010000182.1 GCA_017622635.1 Ruminococcus sp.
CAATGATGGACTATATGGAAAAAATCCCCGTTTATTCGGAAGAATATGACAGCGAAGTTGAACGTGACGAACAGCTTGATATGCTTACTTATGACAGAGTTGTAGGTGACGTTTATTCACCTTGTCCGATTCCCGAAGAACTTCTTGAACCCGAAACAGAGGAGTAAAAAATTATGAAAGAAATAAAACTTAATTCGTCGGGCAAAGCTGAAATCACGGTTTCAGCAGACAAGCTCGCCGTAAACGTAGGAAGCGGAAGTCTCGAAGTTTTCGCCACTCCCGTAATGGTAATGCTTATGGAAAAATCCGCCTGCAACTGTCTTGCGGAATACCTTGAAAACGACGAAACAACAGTCGGCACGGAAATAAATATTAAACACGTTTCCGCAACACCCGAAAATATGAAAGTCTCAGCCGAAGCGGTTCTCACAGAAATAAACGGACGTGAATTTACATTCAGTGTAAAGGCTTACGACGAGTCGGGCTTAATCGGTGAGGGACAGCACAAACGTTTTCTTGTTTTCGGTGAAAAATTTACCGCAAAAGCAAAATCAAAGTTAAAATAAAACTTTAAACAAAAGAACAGACTTAAAGTCTGTTCTTTTTCTTATATTTCACAATAAATGCTGTTTTTTTCTATATGTTATCATATTTTTATCACATAGATGTTTATAATTATAATCATGAAAATAAAGAAAGCGGAAAGGAAAATTCTTATGTCAGAAAATTATCCGTTCAATGATGATAATAATTCAAACAATAATCAGGATTCATCGGTTTATATTTATGAGAACCATTCCGGTCCGAACAAAAAGAAAAACCATACAGGACTTAAAGCTGTGGCGTTTGTGCTTTGTCTTGCAATAGCCGGTGCGGGTTCTATACAGGTTTATAAATATTTTAATGACAATGATATTGAAGTTTCAGAGTTCAGCAAAAGCGACAATTCGGATTCTTCTTCAAAAGCATCTGTTCAGCAGGGACTTCCCGGAACTACCGAACCCGAAGAAAGTGAAACAAGAAATATTCCCAGTCTTATTCAGATAGCTTCACGTTCAGACTCAAAATATCTACCTGATATAGTTGACAGTATCATGCCGTCAGTAGTAGGAGTTGCCTCCACTTTTGAGTACACGCCCGATTACAGCAGTATGGGAGGCTGGGGCTGGGGTTTCAGTATGCCTCAGGAGTCGGAAACTCAGGAAATGCGTGGTACAGGTACAGGTATAATAATGTCGGACGACGGCTATATTGTAACAAACGCCCATGTAATCTATGATGACAGTGAATACGAATGCGGTGAGGCTGTTGACGTTTCCGTTGTTTTCAGCGACGAAACAGAACATGAAGCAAAAATTATTGCCTATGATACGGAAACAGATATAGCTGTACTCAAAGTAAACGAAACAGGTCTCACACCTGCCGAATTTGGTGACAGTGAAGATTTGAGAGTCGGCGAACTTGTTATTGCTGTTGGAAATCCTCTCGGATTTGACCTTTTCGGTTCTGTAACAAGCGGTATCGTTTCGGCAAAGAACAGAAAAATTGATATAAACGAAAAAAGTATGACCCTTATTCAGACGGACGCCGCTATAAATTCAGGTAATTCAGGCGGTCCTCTCCTTAACAGTTCGGGTCAGGTTATCGGTATAAATTCCGCTAAAATGTCGTCAAGCTACGGCTCGGCGAGCGTTGAAGGTCTCGGTTTTGCAATTCCGATTAATGAAGCCAAAACTATAGTAGACGACCTTATAAATTACAAATACGTAAAGGGCAGACCTCAGATAGGTATTACAACCGTTGACGTTACGGAATCCGTTTCAAGATACTATGATATTCCGCTTGGTGTTTACGTTCAGAGCGTAC
>JAGAQS010000022.1 GCA_017622635.1 Ruminococcus sp.
CAACCGAGTGAAGTTATAAGTTCCGAACGTTCTGCCTACTTTGCAAGTTATTGTGACGGATATGAAGAAATTCTGACGGCGGATACTATCGGACAGCTTACTGTTGAACAGATTAAAGGCATTGAGGATACAAAACAGACGGACAATACCGTTGTGGGAAAGCTTATTGACGGTTACAGCTGGCATCTTGCAGGCATAGTTGACAATTCACGCAAGGAATATGAAGCAGGCAGATGGGTGAATCTTCGTTTTGAAAATTCGGCAGATACATATTACGCTGAAATAGTTGATGTGCGTGACGAGGGCAATCCGGCAGAAAGTATAATTGTTCTTTCGTGCAGTCAGTTCAACGGGGAACTTGTTCAGCACAGGTGTGAAAATGTTGAAATTATAATGGGAAATTACAAGGGACTGAAAGTTCCGAGAGAAGCCATAAGATTCAAGGACATTCAGGAGGAAACTTCCGTAGAAAGCGATGAAGAAGATACTGAAAGTACGGGAACGGTTTCCGAAAGTGTGAACTACAAAGGCGTTAATATCTTAAAGGGCGAACAGGTTGAATTTAAAAAAATTGATGTCATATATGAGGGCAGTGATTATGTTCTTTCCGCAGTTCATGAGGACGACAGCAGTTATCTCTCTCTTTATGATGATATTATGATTGAAGGTGTTGAATAAAGTGGAGAATAATTTCAGTTATATCGACGAAAACCTCCGCATTATACGTGAACGCACAGGCGAGGCTTTTTCAAAGTACCGCTCTCCTGAAGATACACTGCGTATCATGGCTGTTACAAAGACTGTATCTCCCGAAGCAGTCAACCACGCCGTTTCGCTCGGGCTTGACCTTCTCGGCGAAAATCGTGTGCAGGAATATCTTTCAAAAAAAGATGTATACGAAAAATCGGCGGAAGTTCAGTTCATAGGAAGTTTGCAGACAAACAAGGTCAAATATATAATTGATTCGGTAAGTATGATTCAGTCTGTTGACAGTTTCAGGCTCGGTGAAACAATAAGCCGTCTCGCCGTCAAGAACAACAGGGTAATGGATATTCTGTGTGAAGTAAATATCGGCGGTGAGGAGTCAAAAGGCGGTGTTTCCCCGTCCGGACTGAATGAACTTATTGAACAGCTTGCACAGCTTGAGGGAATACGCATAAGAGGTCTTATGACAATTCCCCCGCCGTCTGAAAGTGATATTTTTTTAGGAAGAATGCAGGAACTTTTCAATAGAACCGCTTCCGATAAAAAAGATATTGTTTCAATGGACATACTTTCAATGGGAATGACCCATGACTACGCCGAAGCCGTTAAATTCGGTTCTACTCTTGTAAGAATAGGAACAGGACTTTTCGGAGCAAGAGACTACAGCAAAAAATAAATTCAGGGAAATTTTACCCGTATTCTTTAAGGATAATGTCCGTTCACGGAATACTCCGCATTTATTCCGTGCTTAGAACAGAAAAAATGAAATGCGGAGAAGGAGTATTAATATGAAAATAATTGACAATATCAAGGATTTTTTCTTTGCAGCCGAAGAAGATGACGACGACGAACAGGTTGAAATGCCTGCACCCGTACGTAAGCCGGTTGTTGAGCCGACACCACAGCGTGTTGAAGCCGAAGAAGCACCCCCTCCGCAGCCCGTTCATGAAAGCAGTAACAACAGCGAAAGAAACAGCGGAGGCAACGGACGCAGAAACAAGGTTGTCAATATTCAGACAACAGCACAGCTTCAGGTTGTACTTGTTAAACCGTCAGCATTTACAGACGCAAAGCAGATTGCAGACCACCTTATTGCAAAGAAAACAGTAGTCCTCAATCTCGAAACAGCTTCTCCCGAAAACAAGAGAAGAATAATTGATTTCCTTGTCGGTGTTGCCTATGCAAACGGCGGAAGTCTCAAGCCTGTCGCAAACCTTACCTACATTATAACACCCTATAACGTCGGCTTTATAGGTGAGGACCTTGTGGGAGAACTTGAAAACAACGGTGTATTTATCTGATGGAAACATCGTCTGACAAGTTCTTTTATGCAAGGCTGAACGATATTGTTAACCGTTGCGAAAGAAACGGAACGGCTGGTTTTTCCTCTTTTCTTGACGAAAGGCAGTGTGCGGAAGCGGAGATGTGGTGTTCACGTAATACAGGCGGTCTTATGTATACCCTCTGGGGCGGTTATAAGGACGCAGGTCGCAGAATGCTTGCGGTTTACCCTGATTATTACGCAGATTATATTATTGAAGATTTTCCGTTTAAGTGTCTTACTTTTACATACAGAAAAGAGGATAAACTCAGTCACAGGGATTTTCTCGGAACTTTCATGGGTATGCGTCTGAAACGTGAAGTTACAGGGGATATAATCACGGGTGAGGGGCTGGCACAGGTTTTTGTGACGGACGTTGCCGCAAAGCTTATTTCTTCCACTGTTTCAAAAATCGGAAAAACAGGTGTAAAATGTTACGACGACAGACCTTTTGAAATGGAAATAAAACATGAATTTGTCAATATAAGCGGGACTGTTGCATCACTTCGGCTTGACTGCGTTGTAAGTCTTGCCACAAGGTTAAGCCGTGAAAACGCTGTAAGGCTTATCCGTTCGGAAAAAGTTGAAGTAAATCATTTTACGATACAGTCCGTTTCGGCAGAACTTCATAAGGGGGATATACTTTCCGTAAGGGGCACAGGAAGATTTATTCTTTCGGATATAGGAAGTCCCACAAAGAAAGACCGTATACATATCAGTTTGAAAAAATTTGTTTAGAGGTGAATAAATAATGATTACTTCAAAAGACGTTAGAAACAAAAGATTTGAAAAAGCAGCTTTCGGCTATAAACAGGAAGAAATTGATGAATTTTTTGCACAGCTTGAAGCAGAGCTTGACGAGATGGAACGTGAACGCAATGAAGCAAACAATAAAATTCAGGTTCTTGCGGACAAAGTCCGTGAATACATGAGAGACGAGGACGCACTCAAAGATGCTCTGCTTGGTGCTCAGAAACAGGGTCATCAGGTTATCAATGAGGCACACGAAAAGGCTGAACAGATTATCGCAGAGGCTCAGGCAAAGGCAGATGCCCTTGAAGATGAGGCTGTACGTCAGCACGCTGTTGCTATGGAAAAGAACCGTGAAGAAATAGCAAAGGAAAAGGAAGCTCTCATTGAGGCACAGCAACAGGTTGCAGACTTTAAGAAAAGTCTGTTTGATGTTTATAAGGAACATCTTGAACTTATTTCAGCCATGCCCGAAACTTACGAAGAAGCTACGGGACAGGTTCAGCCACAGACTGCCGAACAGATTGCCGCCGCTATAGTTTCGGAACAGACTGAATAATATACAAAAATTCCCTTACGGAAAATATGATGAAAGGAGGATTTTTCACAGGATTGTGAAAAATCACGGAAAAATGTCAGTAGATTACAATACTACCCTTAATTTGCCGAAAACAGATTTTCCCATGCGTGGAAATCTGCCCAAAAGAGAACCTGCTACACTCGAAAAGTGGGAAAATGAAAGACTTTACTATAAGATGATTGAAAAGAATCAGGGTAAACCGTCCTACATTCTTCACGACGGTCCTCCGTATGCAAACGGTGAAATCCATCTCGGTACGGCTCTTAACAAGACTCTTAAAGATTTTATAATCAAATATAAGAATATGAGTGGTTTTTGTGCTCCTTACGTTCCCGGCTGGGATACTCACGGTCTGCCGATTGAACTTAAAGCAATGAAAGCAATCGGTGTTGAAAACGGTGCAATTCCGCCCGTTGAACTCAGAAAACACTGCCATGATTTCGCTATGAAACACGTTGACAACCAGATGAAACAATTCAAGCGTCTCGGTACTCTCGGAGACTATGACGACCCGTATCTTACTCTTAAACCTGAATTTGAAGCACGTCAGATTGAAGTATTCGGCGAAATGGCAAAGAGAGGTTATATGTACAAGGGATTAAAGCCTGTTTACTGGTGTCCCGACTGTAACACTGCTCTTGCAGAGGCTGAAATTGAGTATTCAAATGACCCCTGCCATTCTATCTATGTTAAATTCAATGTTACAGACGACAAGGGTATTTTTACCGCAATGGGTCTTGATTTGTCAAAGGTCTATTTCGTTATCTGGACAACTACAACATGGACAATCCCCGGCAACCTTGCTGTTTGTCTCGGTTCTGAATATAATTATACACTTGTAAACGTCGGTGATGAGTATTATGTAATGGCTGAAGAACTTGTTAAAACCACTATGGAAACAGCAGGCATTACAGAGTATACCACAAACGGTATTTTCACGGGTGCTGAACTTGAGGGAATGAAAACCAAACACCCGCTTTATGACAGACTTTCGCCAATTATCGTCGGCGACCATGTAACTCTTGAAAGCGGTACGGGTTGTGTACACACTGCCCCCGGTTACGGTGTCGAGGACTTTGAAGTGTGCAAGAAGTACGACGATATCGGAATTATCGTATGTGTTGACTCAAAGGGCAGACAGACAGCCGAAGCGGGTGAGTTTGAGGGCATGGACACTGACACCGCAAACAAGGCTATTGCCAAGAAACTTGAAGAACTTAACGCACTTCTTGCAATTCAGAAAATCGTTCACCAGTATCCGCACTGCTGGAGATGTAACAGTCCTATTATTTACCGTGCAACTGAACAGTGGTTCTGTTCTGTAAACGGCTTTAAAGACGAGGCTATAAAAGCTATAGAGTCAGTAAAGTGGATTCCCGACTGGGGCGAGGACAGGATTAAGGGCATGGTTCGTGACAGAAGTGACTGGTGTATTTCACGTCAGAGAACATGGGGCGTACCTATTCCGATTATTTACTGTAAGGACTGCGGAAAGCCCATTGTTAACGATACCACTATAAAGGCAATTGCTGACCTTTTCCGTGCAGAAGGTTCTGACGCATGGTGGACTAAGGACGTTAAGGAATTTATACCTGATAGTGTAAAATGTGAATGTGGCTGTGGTGAGTTCACAAAGGAATATGACATTATGGACGTATGGTTTGACAGCGGTGTTTCACATACTGCCGTAATGGAACAGCACAAGGGTCTTTCATGGCCTGCTGACCTGTATCTTGAGGGTGCAGACCAGTACAGAGGCTGGTTCCAGTCCTCACTTCTGACATCTGTTGTTTACAAGGGTTCTGCTCCTTACAAGGCAGTATGTACGCACGGCTGGGTTGTTGACGGACAGGGCAAGACAATGCACAAGTCGCTCGGAAACGGTATTGACCCGAGTGAAATTACCGAACAGTACGGTGCAGATATTCTTCGTTTGTGGGTTGCATCTTCCGACTATCATTCAGACATAAGAATTTCAAAGCCGATTCTCAGTCAGCTTTCCGACGCTTACAAGAAAATCAGAAATACTGCAAGATTCATTCTCGGAAATCTCGGCAACGGTAAGGGCTTCAATCCCGATACTGACATTGTTTCAGATGATAAGCTGACAGAACTTGACAAGTGGGCTATGATGCGTCTTGATGCACTTATTGACAAGGTGAACGAGGGTTACAACGCTTTTGATTTCCACATTGCTTTCCACGCAATTCACAACTTCTGTGTAATTGATATGTCAAACTTCTACCTTGATATTATAAAGGACAGGCTTTACTGTGAAAAGGAAGATTCAGAATTACGCCGTTCCGCACAGACTACTATGTACAGGATTTTAAGTGCCGTTGCAAGACTTGCCGCACCTATTATCTCATTTACTGCTGAGGAAATCTGGGGATTTATGCCACATTCGGCAGACGACGACACACAGAGTGTATTCCTGAACCAGATGCCCGAAAAGTCAGGTATTGTATTTGATACGGAATTTGTTGAAAAATGGAACTTTATCTATTCAACACGTGAAGCTGTTAACAAGGTTCTTGAAGAAGCAAGAAATTCAAAGACAATCGGCAAGTCACTTGAAGCAGGAATTGTTATTCATGCATCTGAAAATGATTATGAAAAATATAACACACTTGCCGGACAGCTTGCAGAAATTCTTATTGTTTCGGACGTTAAGGTTGAAAAGTCCGACAGTGAAACAAGTTTTGAAGTTGTAAAGGCAGACGGTGAAAAATGTGAACGTTGCTGGTGTTATACAAAGTACGTCAGCACAAATCACGAACATCCGACACTTTGTCAGAGATGTGTTACTGCTGTTGAAGTATAATTTTTGTATTATATTGCCTGCTGTCTGAATGTCGGCAGGCAGTATTTATTGAAAGGAAAGTTAATGGCTGTTTTTCTTGTTATAATGATTGGCGTGCTGGTTACTGCCGACCAGCTTGTGAAAAACTGGGCAGTTGACGTGCTTCAGCCTGTGGGAAGTATGGATTTTATACATTTCGGTGACTTCAAAATAATTGACCTGACGTATCTTGAAAACGACGGTGCAATTTTCGGCAGTATGTCGGGG
>JAGAQS010000183.1 GCA_017622635.1 Ruminococcus sp.
GTCCACTATTTCAGGACCTATGCCGTCACCTTTAAGAAGTGCAATATTAAACTCCATTTCTATAACTCTCCTTTTTATAAATATTCTTCAATATCAGCTCCTACATAAGCAAGACTACCGTTTTTTATTACAAATCCGACAACCTCGCCCCAGTCGCCCTCTCCCTCAATTACATAGGATATTCCATCATCTTCGGGAATGTCAACAATCATTGAAGTAAACCAGCAGTATTCAAGAATTTCCCTGACGTTTTCAATTTCAGGAAGTTCAAAGTCCTCGTTAACACCGTAATCCTCATGACAACTTTCGATAAGTCCGTAACAGATTTCGTCAATCACATCATCAGAAAGTGAATTGAAATGCTCAATACAATCTTCTGCATAATCAAGAGAATTAAAATAAATCAGCATTTCAGCAGAATTTTCATTCCTGAAAATTCTGCTTGTGAAAATACCTTCTAAAATACTACCGTCAGGTAAATTTGCAGAAAGATTTCTGATTAACTCTCTTTTCATTTGATAATACCCTCAGCTATTGAATTAATCAGACCGCCGTTTTCAATGATTTTCTGTACAAACTCCGGAAACGGTTCTGTTTTGTACTCCTTGCCTGTAGTAAGGTTGCGGATAATACCGTTGTCCATGTCAGCCTCTACCTTGTCGCCCTCACTGATACCGTCAACGGCTTCGGAACACTCAACAATAGCAAGTCCTATATTTATAGAGTTTCTGTAGAAAATTCGTGCAAAACTCTTTGCGATTACAAGTGAAATACCGCTTGCCTTTATAGCGATAGGTGCGTGTTCACGTGACGAACCACAACCGAAATTGAAACCTGCTGTAATAATATCACCCTGCTGAACTCTTGTGACAAAAGTCTTGTCCAAATCTTCCATACAGTGAGAAGCAAGTTCAGCATGGTCACTTGTGTTGAGATAACGTGCAGGAATAATTACGTCTGTATCAACGTTATCACCGTATTTAATAACATTACCCTCATACTTCATAGTTCATAACCTCCCAAGGACTTGAAATTTTTCCCGTGATTGCACTTGCGGCAGCTACAGCAGGACTTGCAAGGTATATTTCAGATTCAACGTGTCCCATACGTCCAACAAAGTTACGGTTTGTGGTTGCAACGGCACGCTCACCCTTTGCAAGTATTCCCATATGTCCGCCCAAACACGGTCCGCAGGTAGGAGTTGAAACAACCGCACCGCTTTCAATGAATATCTTCAGAAGCCCCTGCTCCATAGCGTCAAGGTAAATCTGCTGGGTTGCCGGAATTACTATTACACGCACATTCTTTGCACACTGTCTGCCTTTCATGATTTCAGCGGCTTCCTGCAAATCCTCAAGTCTGCCGTTTGTGCATGAACCGATTACAACCTGATTTATTTCAATGTCACCGAACTGGTCAAAAGTCTTTGCGTTTTCGGGAAGATGCGGGAATGATACAGTCGGTTCGATTTCAGAAAGGTTTATATCTATAACTTCGTCGTAAACTGCGTCAGCGTCTGCCTTGTAAACAACGGGTTCTTTTGCACCGTGTGACTTTACATATTCAAGTGTTATATCATCAACTTCAAAAATACCATTCTTTGCACCTGCTTCAATAGCCATGTTTGCAATACAAAGACGGTCACTCATACTGAGTGAAGAGAGACCCTCGCCCGTGAACTCCATTGAACGATACAAAGCACCGTCAACGCCTATTTTTCCGATAATGTGAAGTATAACGTCCTTGCCTGAAACATACTTGCGGAGTTTTCCCATGAGATTGAATTTTATTGCAGACGGTACTTTAAACCATGCCTTGCCTATTGCCATACCGCAAGCCATATCAGTTGAACCGACACCCGTTGAAAATGCACCCAATGCACCATATGTGCAGGTGTGTGAATCCGCACCGATTACAACGTTTCCCGAAGTAACAAGCCCTTTTTCGGGGAGGAGTGCGTGTTCAATGCCCATTTTTCCGACATCATAGAAATGCGTTACCTCTTTTTCACCACAGAAATCACGGCACATTTTACACTGTTCAGCAGCTTTGATGTCCTTGTTAGGTGCGAAATGGTCCATAACCATTGTCACCTTGTCTTTGTCAAATACACTGTCTTTATTAAGTTTTGAAAATTCCTTTATAGCAACAGGTGATGTTATGTCGTTACCAAGAACCAAATCCAGATTTGCAAGAATAAGCTGTCCTGCCTGAACCGATTCAAGTCCTGCATGAGATGCAAGAATTTTCTGAGTCATTGTCATACCCATTTTTCAAATCATTCCTTTCAGAAATTTTTTATTATAAATCTTTATTGCATAAGCAAATCAGAATTTATAGTTTAATTTAAATACTATTTATTTTTTCTGTACAATCCAGTAATCTTTATATGCATATCCGTCATGTGTACCAATCATAAGGTTTTCTGACTTGATAAAACCGAATTTCTTTACCGCCCTTATTCTTTCAACAGCATAACACGGAACTTTTGTTATTATTTCATAACAATCAAACATTTCAAAAGCCGACGGAACAATAACAGTTAAAATTTCAGAAAGTATATTTTCCTGTTCATAATCACTTTTCACATCAAGACGCAAAACACCATTACCATTAAAATCGTCGTCTGAATCTCGGCGAAACAGTTCGACCGTTCCGACTGCTTTATTTACAGATTTATCAATTAAAGTAAATCTTACAAAATACCGTTTCTGATATGAAAACTCCCAGAATTTTACAGCTTCAGACATTTTTTCTTTTGTAGGATAATAAAAATTATCTCCGTTGCAGTTATCACTGTTAAAGAAAGGTAATGCATTTTTATCACTGTATACTTCAAGCAGGTCTGAAATATCCTTTTCAGAAACAAACCTTAACAGATAATTTTTATTTTCAAGTACAGGACATTTTTCATATACATCTGACATAATAAAACCTCCGATAAACCTATTTCTTGTTAGTAATCTGTAAACAAATACAGCTATTACATCGGTCAACGCTCACAGTATATACTCCCCCGAATTCAGCGTTTCCACAACATAGTATATTCAGTCTGCAATGTATCGCTGTCTGTTCCTGTTGATTCAATTATAAAATCGGATTTTTCATAAAACCTTACAGCAGACTTATTTTTTTCATAAACTGATAAAACCAGTCTGTTACGGATTTCCTTTACAAAATTAAGAAGAGCCGTTCCGATACCTTTTGACCTGTATGGTTTGTCAACAAATATTCCTGCAATATAATCACCGTCAAGTCCGATAAAACCTTTTATTATACCACCGCTTTCACAGACATATACTTCCGCCTGCTGTATCATATCCATAACATTATTGTAATTGTCTTTCCAGTAGTCAGGATTTACAAAATCGTGCGAATCAATATTCGATTCAAGCCATATGGTCATTACACGGTTAATATCATTCTTGTTAAATTTTCTTATCATAGTCTTTTAATACAATACCTAAATAGTAATACAGGCTATAGAAATAATTTTCATCGGACATGAAACTTTCGTCGTATTCTTCCAGATAATCCTCCAAATCATCTTCCGTCAGACCCTCAGCAAGATATTCTTCGGGTAACAGATATTCTTCGTCAAGCATATCGGAAAAACTCGGTAAAGGTTCAGCGTGTTCCATACTTTCCGTATCGTCAAGTATTTCAAGATAATAGTCAAAATCTTCATTGAACTTTTCAATAATCCATTTTGCTTCGGGAGTATCTGTCTTTTTTGCCTTTTCACAGATTCTTACAAGAAAAACAAGTGCAAACGGAGCAGGTGCAAACATTGTTGACTGATGTTCAAAATCAGAAATTTTATTCCATGCATTTTTAACTTCGTCAAGGTTTTCCATTTTGTCAAGAATACTGAGATATTCGGGATATTTTTCAGCCGTACCGTAAGCCGTTACCATTCTGTTCCACGGAATATCATCTATATTCAGACTATTTATATACTCTTTAATGTCCATAATCAAACACCTCCTTATTATACAGTAATTTCAATTAAATTTCCCTCAAAACCGACTATACAGCTTTCATAATATCCGTCACCCGTTGTACGTGGTTCACTTACAACCGTGTAACCGTCCGCCTTTAATTCAGCGGTCAGACGGTCAACATTTTCGGCACTTCCCACACTCAACGCAATATGTGAATAACCTGTCCTTTCGGATTTTTCGGAACTACGTGTTATCTGTGGTCTGTTCATTATCTCAAGCCTTGCACCACCGTCAAATGTAAGAAAATATGACCTGAAATCAGTTTTTTTGTTATGATATATATCGTTCGGAACAGCATTGAAGTATTTTACAAAAAAATCTTTTGCCCTTTCCAAGTCCTCAACATACATAGCAACATGTTCAATTTTCATTTATATTCTCCCTATATAAATTTATATTACATAACTGTCAATTCCGTCAAAAACAAATTCTGCTGTTTCTTCTTCATAATACAAATGAACGTCCAAACCTAAATAATCGTCTTTATATCCTAAATCAGTACCGATAAAAGCAGTATCAACCGAAAGATAATTTATATCTTCAAAGTAAATTTCTCTTACATACCATTCACCGGTAAGAAAACATTTTCGTGGAAACATATCCTCCTCATCATTAAATAAATTTTCATCATCTATGTATGCGGTGATTTCATTTTCCACTATTTTCATTATAGCATCAAAGTGTTTATTAAAAAGTTTTTCCAGTTCAGTATTACTGAAAATACGTCTTGTTTCAAGTTTATTCTGATATGACACATAATCATTATTTTCATTCGGAACATCAAAAAATATCTGTTTAAGAGCGATTTCCATAATAATTCAACTCACAATCTATTTATGTGAATAATATCCATATTCAATAAGTTTCTTAATCATGCCCACAGTTTCATTATAAAGATACTTACAAAAATCTTTCGCCTTAAAACGCATAACTTTTTCAATATCCTGAACGGTTACAGTTTCTTCATCAAAATCAAACATTTCTTCATGGTCAATCTTATAGATTCCACAGTCGTTATTATTTTCGTCAAACTTCATGCAGAACAGAAAACCGTACTGATTATCCCAGCTAAACGGCAGATAACCGAATTTTATCATCAGTTCATTGTAAGCCTCATAAATACCTATCATTTTGGCTTTCGGCACATTTCCCGAAAGATTTCTCTGCCAGTCCCACAAATGATAGTATGATGTATAATATGCTTTCAGTGGGTCGGGCAGGCGTATTCCTATTACTTTTTCAAGTTGTGCAATATCTTCTTCCGTAACGTCCGACGGTATCATTTTCCATGTTCTGAGTTCCAAATGGTTATATTCTTCGTCAAATTCCACTTCACCCGTAAACATTCCGTCGGGAATTTCCGTATCACCCAAAACCTGTATTTCAGATTTGTCATAAACTTTAAGCAGTTCATAATATTCATCAAGGATTTTTCTGATTTCAATGCGGTATTCTTCTACAGACTTACTCATGTCATAACTTCCTGTATTATTTATTTTCTGTTGATTATAGCACCCTTGTCAGCAGAAGATACCATAGAAGCATAACGTTTCAGATAACCTGTTATATTGTC
The DNA here is from genome assembly GCA_017622635.1 of Ruminococcus sp. Lineage (GTDB taxonomy): Bacteria > Bacillota > Clostridia > Oscillospirales > Ruminococcaceae > Ruminococcus. Next base: position 5,578 of record JAGAQS010000183.1, read on the forward strand.
CTTTTTCTTTATGGGCATAGTTTTCTTACGTTCTTCAAGTTCTTCGTCGGAAACTTCAAGGTTAATTGAATATTCAGGGATATTTATTGAAATCATATCGCCGTCTTTTACGTATGCAATAGTACCGCCGTTTACAGCTTCGGGGGAAACGTGACCGATAGCAGCTCCACGTGTTGCACCGCTGAAACGTCCATCCGTAATAAGTGCGACTGTTGAGCCGAGACCTGCTCCCTGAATTGCGGAAGTCGGTGAAAGCATTTCACGCATACCCGGACCGCCGGCAGGACCTTCATAACGGATAACAACAACGTCTCCCGCTTTTATACCACCGTCGTAAATAACTTTAATAGCTTCTTCTTCACTGTCAAATACACGTGCAGGTCCTCTGTGTACAAGCATCTCAGGAGCAACCGCACTTCTCTTTACAACGCATCTGTCGGGTGCAAGATTACCACGCAGAACAGCAATTCCGCCTGTTTCGCTGTACGGATTGTCAACAGGACGGATAATTTCAGGGTTTTTGTTGATACAGCCCGAAATATTTTCGCCGACTGTCTTTCCTGTACAGGTCATACAGTCTGTATTTATAAGATTCTTCTTTGTAAGTTCGTTCAGTACAGCATAAACACCGCCTGCCTCGTTCAAGTCCTCCATGTAGGTATGACCAGCGGGGGCAAGGTGACACAGATTAGGAGTTCTTGCACTGATTTCGTTTGCAATGTCAAGATTTATGTCAATTCCACATTCATTGGCAATTGCAGGGAGATGCAGCATACTGTTTGTTGAACAGCCTAAAGCCATATCGGCAGTAAGTGCGTTATAGAAAGCCTTTTCCGTCATAATGTCAAGCGGACGGATATTTTTTCTGTAAAGTTCCATAACCTGCATACCTGCCATTTTCGCAAGCTTGATTCTCTCTGAATAAACAGCAGGAATTGTGCCGTTGCCCCTGAGACCCATACCGAGTACTTCTGTAAGGCAGTTCATTGAGTTTGCCGTATACATTCCTGAACATGAACCACAGGTCGGGCAGGCATGATTTTCAAAATCTTCAACGTCCTCAAGTGTCATTTTGCCTGCACTGTAAGCACCTACAGCCTCAAACATACTTGAAAGGCTTGTTTTCTTTCCCTTTACATGACCTGCCAACATAGGTCCGCCACTTACAAAAACAGTAGGTACGTTTATACGTGCGGCAGCCATAAGCAATCCGGGGACATTCTTGTCACAGTTCGGAATCATAACAAGTGCGTCAAAATGGTGTGCAAGTGCCATACATTCAGTTGAGTCTGCTATAAGGTCACGGGTAACAAGTGAGTACTTCATTCCAGTGTGACCCATTGCAATGCCGTCACATACTGCGATTGCAGGGAATACAACAGGTGTACCGCCGTTCATTGCTACGCCGAGTTTTACAGCTTCTACAATTTTATCTATATTCATATGTCCGGGTACTATTTCGTTATATGACGAAACTATACCAACAAGCGGACGTTTCATTTCTTCTTTAGTCATTCCGAGTGCATTGAAAAGTGAACGCTGTGACGACTTTTCAACTCCCGAACAGAAAAAATTTTCACTCATAATTTTTTACCTCACTAAATATTTATTTAACTATAATTTACTGAATAACAGTTATTTCAGGTACATAGAAAAACAATGAACCTGCAATTTTAAATAATATAAGTCCGATAATAAGAAAA
>JAGAQS010000184.1 GCA_017622635.1 Ruminococcus sp.
GGGATAATCTCAATAATGCCGTAACTTCCTACAATAAGCTCGTTGAAAAAATCGCTGTACTTGTATCCGATAAATCGGGAGAGATTGAAACAGCCGAATATGACCGTCTTATGAAAAACTTTACGGACGCTCTTGACAATGATTTAAATACTTCTCTTGCAATTACTGCCGTTTATGATGTTCTTAAATCAAAGACAAATGCTGTGACAAAAATTGCCCTTATTTCAGAATTTGACAAGGTTTTAGGACTTGACCTCATAGCCAACGCCGAAAAATCTTTAGAGTCGGATAAAGAGGAAATACCGTCGGAAGTAGCTGAACTTGTTGAACAGAGAAAAAATGCACGTAAAGAAAAGAATTTCGCACTTGCCGACGAAATCAGAAACAAAATTACGGCACTCGGTTACGAAGTCAAGGAAACAAGACAGGGTACGGAGATAAAGAAGATATAAAAAATATTGTAAACAGAAAAGAGGTCCGAAATGGCAAGAATATACCCGCTTTTCAGTTCAAGTAAGGGAAACGCCCATTTTATAGGGACTGAAAAGGGCGGAATACTTATAGACTGTGGAGTGAGTTATAAAAAAATTTCCTCCGCACTCGAAATAAACAGAATACCGCTTCAGGCTGTACAGGCGGTTTTCATAACGCACGAACACAGTGACCACGTTGCAGGTCTCAAAATGCTTACAAAAAAAACGGGGGCTACTGTTTACGGTAAAAAGAAAACATTGCAGAAACTTTGTGACGAAGATAAAATTTCACCGCAGTCACCCGTTATTGAAATGAAAGACAATATATCATGTGCGGATATGGAAATCACGGCTTTTGACGTTTCACATGATGCAGTACAGCCCTGTGGTTACAGAATACATACAGCCGACGATAAATACTGTGCAGTATGTACCGATACGGGTTATATAACTCCCGAAGCCGACAAGGCTCTGACGGGTTGCAGAATGGTTTTGCTTGAATCAAATTATGACGAAAATATGTTGCGAACGGGAAATTATCCGTTGCATCTGAAAGAACGTATACTTTCAATGAGTGGACATCTTTCAAATGACGACTGTGCTTTACAGGTCAGAAAACTTATTGAACGTGGAACGGTTTATTTTCTTCTCGGTCATCTCAGTCAGGATAACAATACACCGTATATTGCCGATTCGACGGTGCAGAAAAGTCTTTCACAATATAAACGCAACAAGGATTATTTAATGGGTGTCGCACCTGTTGAAACAGAGGGAGGGGCGGTGATTTTCTGATTACAATAAATCTTATAGTTATAGGAAAACTCAAAGAGGACTATTTACGCAGTGCCTGTGCGGAGTATATAAAGAGACTTTCAAGATACTGTACTTTTGAACTGCATGAACTTGACGAGTGCAGACTCAGTGACAGCCCGTCCGAAAAAGAAATAAATTCGGCGTTACAGAAAGAGGCAGTAAATATAAAGAAGTATGCAAAAGGTATGATAATACCGATGTGCATTGAGGGGAAACAGCTTACAAGCGTTAAGTTTTCGGAAAAAATATCGTCCGCAGGCGTGAACGGTTTCAGCACGGTAACTTTCATAATCGGAAGTTCTTTCGGACTTGCCCCCGAGATAAAAGCAATGGGCAGTTTTAAATTATCCATGTCGGAGATGACTTTCCCGCACCAGCTTGCAAGAGTCATGTTACTGGAACAGATTTACAGGGCGTTTCAGATTGCAGAGGGCGGAAAGTATCATAAATAAAAAAACATAAGAACAGAAAATGAGAGGAGGCACAAACAAATGAACGAAGATTATTACAGGGCGGAAATATCTTCCCTTAACCGTGAGATACGCAGACTTAACAGGCAGATTGAAACGGAAAGACGTAAAGAACTGCCCGACAAGTTTAATCCCTTTGACAACCCGACAGATTACCCTTATTTCAGCGGTGACTATTCCGATATAATGCCCGAACTTGACGCACCCGACTGTAGTGTACCGCTTGACCCTGCTCCCGAAGAACACCGAAAAATAAAGCGTTTTTATTCAATAGGCGGTTGGTGTGTGATGGGGGAGTTTTTCGTAAGTAATATATTTATGATGATTGTCATGTTTATACTGGAAATGGTTCTGAAATCACAAAACAGCGGAGCAGGTGAAGATGCAATAAATTCTTATATGAGCAGTTCTTCAATACTTGCGGGATTGAATATGCTTGCGTTTATGATATCAAATATACTGTTTGCGTTTGTCGGTCTTAAAATGGCGAATATCCCGAAAACACAGCTTGTACGCACACGTGATTTCGGTTTCGGGAAAGCGTTGGAATATTGTCTTATAGGGGGATTCCTGTGGATTATATCAATATTTGTCTCTTCAGGAATAGAGGATATTTTCTCACATTACGGTCATACAACAAACGTTATGGATATGGACGGTGTCGGAGTAACGGGCGTAGGTTTTGCGGTGATGATGATTTACCAGTGTGTTATAGCACCTATTACGGAAGAAATATTTTTCAGGGGTATGCTGTTAAGGGTATTTTCAAGGGCAAACCAAAGGTTTGCAGTTTTTGCAACGGCGTTTTTCTTTGGTCTGGGACATCATAACGTTCCGCAGTTTGTGCTTGCTTTTCTTATCGGCATTTTCCTTGCACACATAACATTGAAGCACAATTCGGTTATACCGGCAATAATTGTACATATATTTATAAATACAATGTCAGGTGTTGTTTCAAATGTTGAAGAATATTTCGGATTCGGCGGTATTATAGTTGCAGAGTGTGTAATACTTGTAATAGCAATAGCAGGATTTTTTATGTTGTGTCTTTTCAGGGGCAAAGACAAAGTCCCGTCGTCAACTCCTGCACAGAGTCGCAGGGGAATTGCAGTAGCGAAAAAATCCGTAGTTTTTGTATCTGCGGTTTTATTACAGTTAATATATACAGTTGCATTGATATTTATGTAACTTTAAGGCGGTCGGATTTACTGACCGCCTTTTTTTTCAGTCTGACCTGTGGTATATAATGGGTCTCAGCTGGACACCTTTAAGAGCGGATTCGATAGCCTGTGGCAACATTGAAAATTCCGAAACGAGCGAGGCAGGTTTTTTTGTGCAGTCGTCCTGTAGCATGGGTACAAAATAGTAGTTTTTGCGGTTGAAAAGTTCACCTATATTTTTTGCCGAACCCATAAGAGAGTCATTTGACGCTATGGCAAGTACTACGGGTTTTCCGCTTCTTAAATGTGATTTGACTGCCATTGTAACGGCTGTATCTGTAATACTTCCTGCAAGTTTTGAAGCTGTATTTGATGTACATGGTGCAACTACCATAATATCTGTCATATTTTTAGGTCCAATCGGTTCAGCGTCGGCTATGGACGTTATAACGTCTTTTCCGCATATTTCCCTGAATTTATTTACATTGTCCTCCGCAGAGCCGAAACGTGTGGAGACAGTAGAAGCGTTTTCAGACATAACGGGTATAAGTTTCGCCCCCATATTTTTCAGTATTTCAGCCTGTTCAAAGCACTTTCTGAATGTACAGAATGAACCCGTAACGGCAAAGCCTATTTTAAGCCCCTTAAATACTTCATTCATTTAAAACACCCCTTTCTGTAAGAATACCTATAACGGTTTCTGCTATAAATTCACCCGAAGTGACGGGTGCGGTCTTTCCTGGAATACCTAAAGCCCATACCACTTTTTTTCCGAGTACTGACGCTGAATCAAAGTCAATGCCCCCCGGTTTTGAAGCGAGGTCGATAAAAAGTGTTTCGTCATGGAAACGGTTTAAAAGTTCACTGTCAAATATAAGTTCAGGGACGGTATTGAATACAAGTTTGTAATCGGTATCCATTTTATTTGTGCATACTGATTTTATGCCGAGAATACGGGCTTTTGCAGTACCCTTTGCATTTCTCACGGAAGCGGTTATATCAGCACCGAAACCTTTCAGTATTTCGGCAAGTGCAGTGCCTATTCTGCCGAGTCCGACGATAAGGACTTTAAGACCGTTAAGGGTTACAGGCAGTTCGTTCAATGCTATTTCAACAGCACCCTCGGCAGTCGGTACGGCGTTTTTAAGACTGAGTTCCTCACGTTCCATATAGTCAATTATTTCCTTGCCTTTAAATGTATCCTCAAGTCTTTTGTCTGCTTTTCCCGCAAATATGACGGCATCGGGTTTTAAGAGACTGTGTATTTCGGCAGGATTTATTTTTTCGCATGGTGCGGTAATCATGCCGTTTTCGTCAAGAGGGGGAACGGGAAGTACAAGGAAGTCATACAGTGAATTTTCGTCACTGTCCGAAACTTTTGTATTTTCGGGAAGTATGTCTGCGGAGAAGCCTTTTACAGATGTATCGAAAACAGACGAAAGCCTTTCGGCACAGTATACCTGACGCATATCGCCCCCTGCAACAAGTATTTTAAATTTATCTTTCATAATAATAAATCTCCATTCTGCCGTATGAAACGGCTGTCAGAAAAAATTCTTCTGCTGTTTCATTATATGAAATACGGGCATAATGGTGTGCATAAAAAGAGCGTGTCCGCCCTTACGGTGAACACGCCTAATTTCCTTTGTAACCTGTTTTTTCTTTCCAGTCCTCGCCTATGTGTTTTTCACAGGCTTTCTTGAACCATTTTACCTGAACTTCCAGCTCTCCGATTTGGTTGTACATCTGTTCACGCTGTTCAACGAAATCAGAAACGTCATTCAGAAATTTTTCTTTCCATTCTTTCAGTTCGTCTTTGGAAAGACCCTCATTTTCCGCAATAACATCATCTTCGGATTTTCCCTTTAAAATTTCGAGGATTGTTTTTTCTTTGAAACTCTGTTTATATTCTTTTTTCGGGGGAGGGGGTGACGGTTTTTCTTTTGGTCTGAAACTGTTCAGAATCATGCAGAATATTGCAAATATTAAACCCCATATAAAAAGTTCCGCCATAGGAAAGCCCCCTCCCTGTGAGATTATTTTTCAAGAGTACCATGTGAAAGTGATTTCAGATAAGCATTTATAAAACCGTCAATATCGCCGTCCATAACTGCCTGAATGTTGCCGTTTTCAAAGCCTGTTCTGTGGTCTTTTGCGAGGGTGTAAGGCATGAATACGTACGAACGTATCTGAGAACCCCATGCAATTTCACGCTGAACACCTTTTATATCCTCAATTTTTTCGAGGTGTTCACGTTCCTTTATTTCAACAAGTTTTGAACGGAGCATTTTCATAGCATAATCTTTGTTCTGATACTGGCTTCTCTGTGTCTGACATGAGACAACTATTCCCGTAGGCTTGTGAATGAGACGTACAGCCGAACTTGTCTTGTTTACTTTCTGACCGCCCGCACCGCTTGAACGGTAAACTTCCATTTCTATATCTTCGGGGCGGATATCAACTTCAATTGAATCGTCTATTTCGGGCATTACTTCGAGTGCGGCAAAAGAGGTGTGTCGTCTGCCCGAAGCGTCAAACGGTGATATACGTACAAGTCTGTGTACGCCTGATTCTGATTTCATATAACCGTATGCGTTGTCACCCTCAATAAGTATTGATGCTGACTTCATACCTGCATCATCACCGTCAAGATAGTCCATGAGAGTAACTTTATAATTGTGACGTTCTGCCCAGTGATTGTACATTCTGTAGAGCATTTCAGCCCAGTCCTGAGCCTCTGTACCGCCTGCACCTGCGTGGAATGTAAGAATAGCGTTTGCACTGTCGTATTCTCCTGTAAGGAGAGTGGAAAGTTTTTCGTCCTCAAGTTTTCTCTTGAAATCTTCTGAATCGGCTTTTATTTCTTCAACCGAGCTGTCGTCGTCCTCTTCGATTGAAAGTTCTATGAGGGTGATTAAATCTTCAAGACTGTCATTAAGTTTGTTGAACTTTTCGATTTTTCTTTCGAGGGCTTTTGTCTCACGGAGGACTTTCTGAGAGTTTTCGAGGTCGTCCCAGAAACCGTCCTTTGCGGTTTCTGCATTGAGTTCTGCGATTCTGTCTTTTGCAGTTTGTATGTTGAGAACGTCGGCAAGTTCCGTCATTTCTTTTCTGTAGCCGGTCATTTCAACCCTTAAATCATCAAGTATAATCATAAAAATATATCCTTTCTGTTTCAAAAAAATTTATTGTGCATAAATCTGTGAAGCAACATCAACTGTCTGTTTAGCGTCTTTTGCGTAAAAATCGGCGTGAATCTTTTCAGCGTATGAAGCCGTAAGAACAGCACCGCCCACAACTGTTTTACATTCGGGGTATTCTTTGTTAAGAAGTGAGATTGTTTTTTCCATAGCACCGAGAGTGGTTGTCATGAGTGCGGAGAGACCTACCAGTTTTACCTGATATTTTATAGCTGTATCAACTATAATCTGAGGGTCAACGTCTTTTCCGAGGTCTATTACATCAAAGCCGTAACTGTCGAGAAGAACCTTTACTATATTTTTGCCTATATCATGTATATCGCCCTTTACTGTGGCAAGTACGATTTTTCCCTTTGAAATGCTTTCTGTGTTGTTCTGTGAAAGTTTTTCCTTGATGACTTCAAAACACGCCTGTGCCGCACTTGCTGTAAGTATAAGCTGTGGCAGGTATATTTTAGCTGTTTCAAATTTTTCGCCTGCCGAATCAAGTGCGGGAATAAGGTAACTGTTTATAATTTCCATGGGGTCAACCGTCTGAATTAGTTCTGTCACGGCTTTGAGTGCATCACTTTTCAGACCGTTTTCAACCGAATAGATAAGGTCTTTTTTTTCGTGAACCGACGGAACAGGTGCGGAGTTATCCTGTGAATATATTCTTATGAAATCCGCTGAATTTCTGTCCGTTCCCGAAAGCAGTCTGTACGCACGCACCGCACCTATTATTGAATCAATGTTAGGGTTTATAATAGGCAGGTCAAGACCACTGTGGAGAGCCATAGTCAGAAATGTACGTGTTATAAGTTCCCTGTTTGGCAGACCGAAAGAAATATTTGATACACCAAGTACAGTCCTTAGCCCCAGTTCATTTTTTACACGGTGTAAAGCGTTAAGTGTTTCCATAACGCCGTCCTGTTCAGCCGAAGCGGTAAGGGTGAGACAGTCAATAAAAATGTCCTCTTTTGGTATGCCGTAATCTGTAGCACGTTTAAGTATTTTTTCTGCTATTGCAAAACGTCCGTCTGCTGTTTTCGGAATACCGCCCTTGTCAAGTGTAAGACCGACAACGGACGCACCGTATTTTTTTACAAGCGGTAAAATATTGTCAAGTGATTCGTCCTCACCGTTTACCGAGTTTACAATAGGTTTTCCGTTATAGACACGCAGACCTGCTTCAAGTACTTCGGGAATGGTTGAATCAAGTTGTAACGGTGTATCGCATATACCCTGAATTGCCTTTACAGCCGTTACCATCATTTCTTTTTCGTCTATTCCGGGCATACCTACATTTACGTCAAGTATTTCCGCACCTGCGTGAACCTGTTCCACTGCCTGACCTAAAATATAATCAATATCGTGATTGAGAAGTGCCTGTTTGAAACGTTTTTTTCCTGTGGGGTTAATTCGTTCACCTATAACACGTGGCTGATTTATTGTCACGCAGTTGACAGCCGAACACGCAAGGCTTACACGTTTTACGGGTCTTTTAACATTGTCAACGTTTTCAAGCCTTTTAATCATCTGTTTTATATGTTCGGGAGTAGTA
>JAGAQS010000185.1 GCA_017622635.1 Ruminococcus sp.
CCACCTCATATGGCAGACAGCTTTCCTGAAGATGAACCATGTCAAGAACAAGTGTCTCGAACTTAAAGCCGTTATTCTTTTCGGGAATGACAAAACCGCCGTTACTGCCCATATACGGAATTTTTTTCTCAACAACGTGTACAGGCATTTTTTCCGAAATAATATCTTCCAGCCTGTCCACTCTGAAAAGGTAATTTAAAATAACACCGTATTTATAGGCAAGCTGACCGCTTTCCGTCCTGAGAGTACGCATTTCTTCGGTCATTTCATAATATTCAACGATTGACGGCTTGCCGTCCTCAAGACAAAGCACACCGACTTTTTCGTCGGGTGATACCTTGCTAACGACTTTACTTCCCGACTGACTGCCCGAATTTATAACCGCACCTATAAAACACGGGTCTGCAATCTGTTGAAGAACGTTGTCAACCGCAAAAACGTTTATCCATTCAATGCCCTTGTTCTTTATATCGTTCAGAAGTCCCGCACGTACAATTGACGAAAACCAACCGCCGTTACCGTTCGGTGAAATAGATATATCAGACTTGCTTTCCATATAGATTTTACCGTTGAAGTCCACGGACGGTGCCATGTCCTGAATAAAAAATTTTATATAACTGCTGTCATATCCGAAATAATTCTTTTCCTCAAAGAAACTGACTGTATCATGATGATTCTTTTCGCTAGTCATTATATACAGCGGAACATATGCACCCGTACTTTCAACCACTTTAAGAAGATTGTTCATAAGACATTCAAATATATAGAGTTCCTTTGTAACACCTATATTGAACATACCCTTAGGCTTGTCAAAACCGAGACGTGTACCCTGTCCACCTGCAAGAAGAACAGCCCCGACCTTTCCGTTTTTTATTGCCTCTGCACCTGCGGAATAATATTTTTCTCTGTTTTCCGCAATATCTTCAACGGTAACAGCACCCAGCGGTTCAAACTTTCCTCTTTTTGAAGAAATATCTTTTTCTTCCAGATTTTCAAGGACAGAAAAATCAGTCATTTCAATCTGCGAAAGAAGTTCGTCTTTTTCGTTTTCGTTCAGTTCGTCATAATAATCAAGTATATGTTCCTGACCGTATTTTTTCAATATGTCTTTTGATGCATCAAATGTAATCACAGATACAACCCCCTCTTAATATTTTTTTATTTTTACAGAAATCCGGTTCTGTTCTGAATATTATATCATATTAAAACTTTTCAGTCAAGCATATAATGTGCATTTTATACAAATATATGCTAAACATATGCAATAATACAGTTGGTTTTGTCAATTGTCAACAAAAATCACTGTTGAAAATTAAACAAAGATACATATCAGGTTGCAAACTGACTGTTATAAAGTTCGGCATAGAAGCCGTTTTTATTCATAAGTTCACTGTGGTTGCCCTGTTCGATAATATTACCGTTTTTCATTACAAGAATAGTATCTGAATTTTTTATCGTTGAAAGACGGTGGGCAATGATAAAACTTGTACGTCCTTCCATAAGTTTAGTGAAAGCTCTCTGTATACGGTGTTCCGTACGTAAATCTATTGAACTTGTCGCCTCGTCAAGAATAAGCATGGGCGGATTCATAAGCATAATCCTTGCTATACATATAAGCTGCTTCTGACCCTGAGAAAGTCCGCTGTCCTCACTTATAACAGTATCATAGCCGTTGGCAAGGCGTTTTATAAAGCCGTGTGCGTGTACGGATTTTGAGGCAGATATAATCTGTTCACGTGTCGCATGAGGTACACCGTAAGCGATATTTTCCGCAACCGTTCCCGTAAATATCCAAGTCTCCTGAAGAACCATTCCGAACTGACTACGCAGGCTGTCACGGGTAATATCATTTATATTTTTTCCTGAAACCGTTATGCTTCCGCCGTCTATATCATAGAATCTCAGAAGAAGATTTATTATAGTGGATTTACCGCAACCCGTAGGTCCTACTATGGCGACTTTCTGACCTGACTTTACATCAAGACTGAAATTACGGATAAGTTTCGTTTCGGGAGTGTACGAAAAACGAACATTGTCAAAACAAAGATTTCCCGTACATTCTGTAATTGTTTCCCTGTCCGAATCGTCGGGAACTTCTTCCTCATCAAGTACATCAAAAACTCTCTGTGCGGACGCAACGGCATTCTGCAATTCCGCAAACACACCCGATATTTCATTGAAAGGTTTTGTATACTGACTTGAAAATGACAGAAAACTTGTAAGTTTTCCGACGGTCATAGTTCCCACAAATCCTACTGCACCGGTAACACCCAACGCACCCATAAGACCTACAGCTGCATAAATCATGCCGTTTACAAAACGTGTAACGGGGTTTGTGATTGAACTGAAAAAAGTAGCTTTTACGCCTATTTTTCCATAGTCACTGTTTATTCTGTCAAAACGTTCCATTGCCCTGCCGTCGTACACAAAAGCCTTGACAATCTTCTGATTTCCTGCCATTTCTTCGGCAAGACCCACCATGTCACCACGAAGTTTTGACTGTTTCATATATGAATCATGTGAAGCTTTTGTGATTTTAGATGCGGCTATAAATGAAAGCGGTGTCATAAGAACAACGACAATCGCTATTCTGAAATTTATGAACATCATAAAAACAAGCGTTCCGATAATGGTCATTATACTGCTGAAAAACTGTGTGAATCCCTGTAAAAGACCGTCGGACACAATTTCAATATCATTGATTACACGGCTTGTAAGTTCACCTTTTGTGTGACCGTCGATATATTTCAGCGGAACTCTTTCCAGCTTGTTGAAAATATCTGCACGCAGGTCACGTATGGTCAGAAACGCAAGTTTATTTGTGCATAAACTCATAAGCCACTGAAAAATACCGCTTGCTGTAACTATAACAGCCATTTCAAGAACGATTTTTTTAAGACCGTCAAAATCAACTTTGCCCTTTTCAATGCAGAAGTCAACGGCATCACCTATAAATACGGGAACTAAAAGCGAAAGTCCGACTCCTGCCAGTGCAAATATAACTGTACAGATTAAATATTTTATATACGGACGGGCATATGAAATGACCCTTTTAAGAGTATCAGACATCAGTTGCCCTCCTTTTCGTTCATCTGTGATTTGTAAATTTCACTGTAGATTTCACAGTTTTCAAGAAGTTCATCATGTGTACCGATTCCGACCGTTTCACCGTCGTCCATAACAATAATCTTGTCAGCATCTTTAAGTGAAGTTGTACGCTGTGAAATCATTATAACGGTAGTATCGGGCATATCGTTTTTAAGTGACTTACGGAGTGCGAGGTCTGTCGCATAGTCCAATGCACTTGTCGAGTCGTCAAGTATTATAATATCGGGATTTCCGACAATGGCACGGGCTATAGAAATTCTCTGTTTCTGTCCGCCCGAAAGATTTTTACCGCCCTGTGAAATCCTCGTATCAAGAACGTTCGGCATTTTGCTTACAAATTCCCACGCCTGAGCGGTTTTAAGGGCAGAAATAATTTCTTCGTCCGTGGCATCTGCCTTTTTCCAACGCATATTGTCCCTTACAGAACCCGTAAACAACACAGCTTTCTGCGGAACAATTCCTATTGATTTTCTGAGTTTGTCAAAATTATAGTTTTCAGACTTCACACCCGAAATAAAAATTTCACCCTCTGTCTGTCTGTAAAAACACGGTATAAGGTTTGCAAGAGTTGACTTACCGCTACCCGTACCGCCTATAATTCCGAGCATTTCACCCCTTTTCAGAGTAAACGAGACATTCTTCACGGAACAGTCACCCGCTTTTTCATATGCAAACGAGACATTTTTAAATTCAAGTATATTTTCACTGTCCCTGTGTTCAGACGGCTTTTCGTCACCGTCTGACATTTCGGGCTTGATGTCAAAAATTTCGCTTATACGGTTGGCGGACGCAAAAGCCTTTGTAAACGTAACAATAAGATTTGCAAGTACTATAAGTGCAAGCAGAATCTGCGTCATATAGTTTACAAGTTTTGTCAGTTCACCCTGAGTGAGATGACCTGCGTCAATTCTTACACCGCCGAACCACAGTACAGCAACTATACCGAGATTCATTACCATGAAAGAAAACGGGTTCAGAATTGATGATATTCTGCCGACAGCTATTGAACTTACGGCTATATCGTCAACTGATTTTCCAAATTCTTCAATTTCCTCTTTCTGTCTTGAAAATGCCCTGATAACTCTCGTACCCTCAAGATTTTCACGTGTCAGCATTGACGCTCTGTCAAGATTTTTCTGTGTTGTCCTGTACATAGGCACGGTTTTGTGCATGACGGTTACTATCACTATTGTCGTAAGAACCGCAACAATCAGAAATATAAGCGAAAGTTTAAGGTCTGTACGCATAGCCATGACCATTGCACCTATTACAAGAAACGGCGAACGTGTGGCAAGTCTTATAAACATATTCACACCGTTCTGAACCGTGTTTGAATCATTAGTAAGACGGTTTACAAGTGAGGCAGTACCCACCTTGTCGATACTGCTGTACGAAAGTGAATTTATATGTTTATATAATGCGGTACGTAATTCCGTACCAAAACCATACGCACATCTTGCTGCGAGAAACTGACAGGTCAGTGCAAAGGCAAGACCACAGGACCCCAGCAGTACTATAACTCCCGACATACGCAGTATATAACCCGTGTCATTGTTTGCTATTCCGACATCAATTATCTTCTGCATCACAAACGGGACTATCAGTTCAAATATTGCTTCGAGCAATTTGAAAAAAGGACCGAATATAAGTTCTTTTTTATAGTTCTTCAGATATTTCAGCAGTTTTTTCATAATTCTCCTTATAACAACCTATATTAAAATTGAATTTCCATGAAGTCAATAAGCCTGTCAAATGCGGCACTGTAACTTATATACCACTGTCCGTCAATCAGAAGAACGGACGCAGGTTCTGCTACGAACACTTCTTCATTTACGTCATTCTTATAGAATGGTATTTCACATACATAACCGTCTGTAACGTTGATACCGAGATTTGAATTTATTTCTGCAAGTTCTTCTTCCGAATAATGTTCAACGGTTGTTTCGTCGATATTCAGTGACCATGTATCACTCTCCGATTCATTGTAACCGTCCATAATACTGTGAATATTTTTTATTGAGGCATCTATGGCAGACAATACACTTTCCTTTGTAAAAATCTGATTGAGTGTCTTGTCGTCCTCACCGTTTTCGGTTTTCAGATAATTTTTCATATAGGTATCGAAAGCAGTTATTTCACTCGGACAGAAAAGCGAATATACAGCGTTTGCGTCACCGTTTATATAAGCCTGATGATAAGCGTCAAGAACCGCCCTGTATTCTCCGTTACTGCTTGCCGACGCTGTTTCCGTAATTGTTTCGGTCACTGTCTCCGTTGAAACGGCTTCCGTTTCCGTCTCGGCTGACGTTGTAAGTTCGGGGGGTGTTTCCTGCGGTTCTGTTGTAGCCACAATAATTTTACCCGAAGTATCTTCTTCCGTCTTTCCCTCACAGCCGGCAAAAGCCGAAACTGTCGCACATACTGTCAGAGCCGTTATAAATCTTAAAAATTTTCTCATATTTTTCCTCCGATGATAATTTTTTATTCCCCGTAAATCCCTGAATATTTCTATTATACTATCATATCCTGTTTCAGTCAATTGTAAAATCAGTGTAAAATCAGAAAAAAGCGATTTTTTGTGTACATTCTACAATTTTTTATTACAAAAATACTGCCGGACAAAAATATCCGGCAGTTGATTTATTATATTTTCGTTATGTCAACAAGTTCAACGTCATTTATTGTGCGTCCCGATTCAAGAACCTTTACAAGTGATTTTGCCGTATCAATCGCCGTGAGACTGCATATTGAACGCTCTATTGATTTACGTCGCATCTTAACGCTGTCACGTTCAGGCAGTCTGCCCTTTGCGGAAGTCGATATCACATAGTTGATTTTACCGCTTTCAAGAAGTGTAACAACATTCGGTTCACCGTCAGAAATCTTGCGTACAAGGTTAGAGGC
>JAGAQS010000186.1 GCA_017622635.1 Ruminococcus sp.
CATCAAGGAAATCGACAAATTCATAGTAAAATAAATATACATCAGATATTAAAGGGATTCGGTTTTTTTAAAAGCCGTATCCCTTTTTTTGACATATACGGCTTATTTCCATAATTTTCTCCCGAACCTCTGAATATTTCGGTTTCTTCATGCAATAATAGATTCAGACGCATGATTCTGTTGGCAAATGTTTTTCAAAGTGGTTTGCCAATGAAAAAACGTCTGTAAAAAATCCCGAATAAAGAGGTGTTCTCAATATGTGGGACAAACTGGCACTTATTCTCCTTATAATCGGGGGAATAAACTGGGGACTGGTCGGCATTTTTGAATTTGATCTTGTTGCATGGCTTTTTGGCGGTGCAGGAAGTCTTTTAAGCCGAACCGTTTATATTCTTGTAGCAATATCGGCTGTATGGTGTATCTCTCTTCTTTTCAGAAAAGACGAGGCAATAGCATACAACGGAAGCCGGTAAAAATCCCCTGACGCTCCTTTGATGCCGTAAGGAGCGTTTACATAAAAAACAAAAAAAGGGAGGTTTCAAGCCTCCCCTTTTACGTTTATAATCAGTCGCTGATATAAGGGAGAAGCGCAATCTGTCTTGCTCTCTTTACTGCTACTGTAAGTTCACGCTGATGATATGCACAAGTACCTGTTACACGTCTGGGGAGAATCTTAGCTCTCTCAGTCATGCACTTTCTGAGCTTTGCAAGGTCCTTATAGTCAATTCTCTCAATTCTGTCCGCACAGAACATACATACTTTCTTGCGGGGTTTCTTTGAGGGACGGGAATTTCTTTCCTTTTCCATATTAAAACTCACACGCCGTTAAAGACGTGATACACTCCTTTCGTAAATAGTTGATTTTTTCACTCAGAACGGAACATCGCCGTCACTGAGGATTTCCTCGTAATCGTTAAGATTGCCATAAGACATACTGTCATTATTATTGTTTGGTGCTGATGACTGCTGAGGAGCAGAATTATTATTGTTATTATAATTATTCTGTGACGGAGCAGAATAAGCGTTGTTATTGTTGTAACCGCCGTTTGTTCCGCTTTCGGACTTTGAACCTGCAAATTCGACATTATCAACCTGAACTGTATATGAATAATGCATAACGTCAGGGTGGTTTCTGTCCTGATAATTATCCTGTCTGAGTTCACCTTCAACGCAAATCATACTGCCCTTGTTAAAGTAGCGGTTAATAAACTCTGCCGTCTGTCTCCACGCTATACATCTTATAAAATCAGCCTGTCTTTCACCGGTCTGCTTATTTACAAATTTACGGTTAACAGCTACGCTGAAACTGCATGAAGAAACACCGCTCGGTGTCTGACGAAGTTCAGGGTCAGCAGTAAGCCTGCCCATTAAAATAACTTTATTCATTTGACCGCCTCCTTAAAATAAAAACAAATAATTATTCAGCAATAACAGTAACGAGTGAACGGAGAACGCCGTCGGTAATATTGAGACGTCTTGAAAGTTCAGCCGGATATTCGGGCTTTGATTCAAAAGTATAGATTACATAGTAACCTTCTGTTTCGTCCTCAATAGGATATGCAAGCTTACGCTTACCCCAATCTTCATTGACTTCAACAGCTTCTGCGTGTCTTTCGATTCTCTCCTTGAACTTTTCAACAAGAGCCTTCATGGGTTCTTCGCCGTTCTTGAGGCTGAAAACAACCATTACTTCATACTTAGCGGATAACTTTGCCATTTCAGATACACCTCCTTCTGGATTCTGCCCGTCAACTCACTGCGGGCAAGGATAACCCGTACCGCTTGTCACGATACTTGTCTATTATATCACATATTTCCTGAAATGTCAAGCGATTTAAGAAAAAAATTCCGAAAAAAAGTATTGACAACAAACAGCATGAGTGATATAATTTCATATTATTTATTGAGAAAGAATGTGCGGAAAATGACATATAAAGAATCATCGGAATATCTGAAAAAAACTTCACAGCGTGGTATCTGTCTCGGACTGGAGAGAATAACCGTTCTGACGGAACGTCTCGGAAATCCGCAGGATAAAGTAAAAACCATTCACGTTGCGGGAACTAACGGCAAGGGTTCATTCATTGCAATGCTTACTTCAGTGCTGAAAAATGCAGGTTATAGGGTCGGAAGTTTTTCCTCACCTGCCATAACAAAAACAACTGACAGTTTCCGTATAGACTGCAACAAAATTGCTGAAAATGAATTTGCGGAAATAATGTGTGACGTTTCAGAAATATGCGAAGAAATGGACGACAATCCGACTGAATTTGAAAAACTTACTGCCGTTGCATTTGAAATGTTTGTAAGAAAAAAATGTGACATTGCCGTTGTGGAGTGCGGAATGGGCGGAGACCTTGACTCAACAAACGTCATTTCCTCTCCCCTGCTGTCAGTTATAACAAACGTACAGAAAGACCACTGTGATTTTTTAGGAAACACAATCGAAGAAATAGCCTCACACAAGGCAGGTATAATAAAACACGGCAGACCCGTATTTTTCGGCGGTGAAGATATTCCCGAAATCATAGTAAAAACCGCACAACAAAAGTCCTCCGAACTTTTCACGGCTGACTGGTCGGATATATTGTTTAATTATCCCGAATCGGTCTGTACACTCTCAGGCACACAGTTTTCATACAAAGGCATGAAAATAAATCTGTCACTTCTCGGTACTTATCAGCTGAACAACGCCGTAAACGTCCTGAACTGTATTGAAATTCTGAAAAATCAGGGACTTGATATTCCGTACAAGGCAGTAAAAGACGGTCTGGAAAATGTCAGGTGGCACGGACGTTTTGAAATCCTCCGTAAAAATCCGCTTGTAATATTTGACGGTTCACACAATCCCGATGGCATAAAACGTACTGCCGAAAGCCTTGAACTCTATTTCGGAAAAAAACGTGTTGTTCTTCTTGTCGGAGTAATGGCGGACAAGGAATACAGTTTATATGCCGATATTCTCGGAAAATATACCGAATGTGTTTTCACGGTCATGCCCGATAATCCACGTTCACTTGACTGTCAGACGCTTGCGGGAACTTTTTCGGAAAAAGGAATACCTGCCTGTGCCTTTCACGAACTTGAATGGGGCGTACAGTCTGCGTATTCCTATGCCAGAGAAAAAAATTTACCGCTTGTTGCACTGGGTTCACTGTATATGTACAGGGAGTTTACAGAGGCACTTGACAAAATTTCCTGAACTTTATTTACGGGACTTGTTTTTTCTGTAAATAACAGTAAGACCCTTTATCAACAGACTTTTGTCAAGAATAATATCACGTCTGCACAGCGGTAAAACAAGTTCGGCAAGTCCGCCCGTTGCAACTACCGTACACTTTTCACCGATTTCCTCTTCAATACGTTCAATAATACCGTCCAAAGCACAGGCGTTAGAGTACATCATACCGCTTTTCATACAGTCAATGGTATTAGTACCGATTACTTTTTCAGGAACTTCAAAATTTATTTTGGGAAGCTGTGCGGTTTTTGCGGTAAGTGCATTTGTAGCCGTTCCCATTCCCGCAATTATAAGACCACCAAGGTAATTTTTATTCTTGTCAACTACCGAAACGGTTGTAGCCGTTCCCATGTCAATAATAATCTGCGGTACTGAATACTGATTTATACCTGCCACAGCGTCAACAACCTGGTCACTTCCGAGCTGTGCAGGGTTGTCAATAAGTATATTGAGACCCGTTTTCACTCCCGGACCTACTGTCATTATATCAATACCGAAAAGTTTTTTTACAGCCTGAATTACCGTTCCTGCCACCGACGGCACAACAGATGACATAATAGCGTCATCTATATCCGATGTGCTGAAATTATTCATTTCAAGAATATTTCTGATAAGCACGGCGTACTCGGTTGACGTTGCGTTATGATTCGTCGAAATTCTTTCAAAAAGTACGACTTCACCTTTATCGTTCACACAACCGAAAACTATATTTGTATTTCCTATATCTACAGCTAAAAGCATAATTATTTTACCTCCATACATGAGTATCAAAACAATTATAACATATCTTTTCATAAAAATCCATATATTTACGAAAATAATTATAATTGACAAAAAAGTCAATATACTGTAAAATATTAATATAGTTTCATAAAAAGGAGAATATAACTATATGCTTAAAGGAAAAACCGTACTGCTCGGAGTTTCAGGTTCTATAGCAGTATATAAAATATGCAACCTCGCAAGAATGTTAACAAAACTCGGTGCGGACGTTCACGTTGCAATGACACCAAATTCAACAAATTTCGTACACCCTCTTACTTTTGAGACACTCACACAGCACAAGTGCCTTATAGATACTTTTGACCGTAATTTTGAGTACAGCGTTGAACACGTTTCAATTGCAAAGAAAGCCGACGTTGTAATGATTGCACCTGCTTCCGCCAACGTCATCGGAAAAATAGCAAGCGGTATTGCCGACGATATGCTTACAACTACAGTTATGGCGTGTACCTGTAAAAAAATAATAGCACCCGCAATGAACCACAATATGTTACACAATCCGATAGTGCAGGACAATATAAATAAATTAAAAAAATTCGGCTATGAAATAGTTCCCACAGTAAACGGTATGCTTGCCAACCGTGATATTGGTGACGGAAAACTTCCCGACGAAGAAACGTTACTTGAATATATAATCCGTGAAATTGCCTTTGAAAAAGATTTGCAGGGAAAGAAAATTCTTGTGACGGCAGGTGCGACACGTGAGAACATTGACCCCGTGCGTTTTATAACAAACCATTCAAGCGGAAAAATGGGTTTTGCAATTGCACGTAATGCCATGCTGAGAGGTGCGGACGTGACCGTTGTTGCAGGACACACAGATGTTGAACCGCCTATGTTTGTAAATTTAATAAAGGCAGAAACGGCAGAAGATATGTTCAGGGAAGTGACCGAACGTCAGGCAGACTTTGATATTATAATAAAGTCCGCAGCCGTTGCCGACTACACACCCGTTACAACCGCCGACAACAAAATAAAAAAATCTGACGGTGATATGAGTATCCCCCTCAAAAGAACCAAAGACATTCTTAAATATTTGGGTGAACACAAACTCGACGGTCAGGTTATATGCGGTTTTTCAATGGAGACGGAAAACGTTGTTGAAAATTCAAGAAAAAAACTCACATCTAAAAATTGTGACATGATTTGTGCAAACTCCCTTAAAACCGACGGGGCAGGTTTCGGCACGGATACAAATGTAGTAACGCTTATAACTCACGACAATACGGAACAGCTTGAAATAATGTCAAAATCCGAAGTTGCCGGAATCATTCTTACAAGGCTTAAAAAGTTGTGTGACAGATAATTGACACATCAGGCAATTTGTGTTATAATTTCGTGGGAGATGATTTTTTTGAAGAATACATTCGGTTCAAGTGTTGCCGTTACGATTTTCGGAGAAAGTCACGGCAATATGATTGGTGCGGTTCTTGACGGTCTGACGGCTGGAATTGAAGTTGACGAAAACTTCATAGCTTCACAGATGGAACTCAGAAAATCCGTCGGTTCTTTGTCTACCGCAAGACGTGAGGCAGATGAAGTAAAAATCGTAAGCGGTGTTTTCAACGGCAAAACCACTGGTACACCTATAACGTTTATTATCGAAAACAAAGATACAAGAAGTAAAGACTACGGCGAACTTGCTTACAAGGCACGCCCCGGACACGCCGATTATACCGCACAAATGAAATATCACGGTTTTCAGGATTTCAGAGGCGGAGGACATTTTTCGGGTCGAATTACGGCGGGACTTGTTGCTTCGGGTGCAGTAGCAATAAACGCACTCAGAAAAAAAGGTATTTATATAGGTACACATATACTTTCATGTGCAGGGGTACGTGACCGTGATTTCGGTGATATTTCAGAAGATATAAACACACTCAATAGTCTTGATTTTGCCGTACTTGACGAAAGTGCAGGAAAATCAATGACCGAAAAAATAGCCGATGCACGAAATAACGGTGACAGTGTGGGCGGTCGTCTTGAAACTGCTGTTATCGGATTTCCTGCCGGAGTTGGTGAACCTTGGTTCGACACAATCGAGGGCGTACTGGCACACATTCTTTTCAGTATCCCCGCAGTAAAGGGTGTTGAGTTCGGTGACGGTTTTGAACTTGCCGAAAAATACGGAAGTACCGCAAATGATGCTTACTGTTCACAAAACGGAAACGTTTACACAAAAACAAACCACAACGGCGGAGTTTTAGGCGGTATTACAAACGGTATGCCCATTGTTTTCCGTACTGCCGTAAAGCCTACACCGTCCATATACAAGGAACAGGACACTGTTGACCTCAGAACCATGCAGGAAACAACGTTACAGATAAAAGGTCGTCACGACCCTGCAATTATACACCGTGCAAGAGTTGTGGTAGACAGTGTGACCGCACTTGTACTCTGTGACCAGCTTGCCCTCAGATACGGCACAGACTGGATTGCAGAATAATTTTAAAGAAAAAGGAAGTTTTTTAATTATGGCTATGAATATTATCAGGGAATTACCCCACCCGACAGAAATTAAATCCGCCCACCCTCTTTCACAGGAACTTATCGACACAAAAGCAAAGAATGATGAGGAAATTAAAAAAATTTTCAGAGGTGAATCGGACAAGTTCATTCTTATAATCGGTCCTTGTTCTGCCGACAGGGAAGAAAGTGTTTTAGACTATATAACACGTCTGAGAGAAGTTCAGGAAAAAGTAAAGGACAAAATTTTCATTATTCCAAGAATTTACACGGGTAAACCACGTACAACAGGTGACGGCTACAAGGGAATGTTACACCAGCCAAACCCTACAGGTATGTCCGACCTCAAAAGCGGTATCATTGCAGTAAGACATCTGCACATGAAAGCACTCGCCGAAACAGGTTTTTCCAGTGCCGACGAAATGCTTTATCCCGAAAACTACAGCTACCTTGATGACCTGCTTTCATATATTGCAATCGGTGCAAGGTCTGTTGAAAACCAACAGCACAGACTTGTTTCAAGCGGTGTTACGATTCCCGTCGGTATGAAAAACCCCACAGCAGGCGATATTTCAGTAATGATGAACTCTATCACCGCCGCACAGCATTCACACGCATTTATTTACAGAGGCTGTGAAGTCAAGAGCGACGGCAACCCCTATGCACACGCTATACTTCGTGGTTACGTCAACGACAGAGGCACTTCTTTCCCCAACTATCACTACGAAAATTTAATAAGACTTTCTGATATCTATGCACAGAAAAATCTTCTCAATCCTGCTCTTATCGTTGATACAAACCATTCAAATTCAGGTAAACAGTACAATGAACAGATTCGTATTGCAAAAGAAGTACTTCACAGTATGCGTCACAGTGACGACATCAGAAAACTTGTAAAAGGTCTCATGATTGAAAGTTACATTGAGGACGGAAGCCAGAAAATCGGTGAAAATATTTACGGCAAGTCAATTACAGACCCGTGCTTAGGCTGGGAAAAATCCGAAAGACTTATTTACGAAATCGCAGACCTTATATAATATCAAAAAAGCACACCTCTGCGGTGTGCTTTTAATTATATAAAAATTACTGGTATTTCGGTTCACAGGTAAGATTTACGCCGAGTCTCTTGAAAATTCTTTCGTCAACTGCCGACAGTATAACCGTTGAATGAACTTCACAGCCACGGAGTTTTGAAATCTGTTCCATAGCTTTTTTAGCGTTTTCGTCGGTAGTTGCACAGATTGAAAGTGCAATAAGTGTTTCATCTGTATGAAGACGGGGGTTATTGTTGCCGAGATGCTGAACTTTAAGATTCTGGATAGGTTCAATAACATGAGGTGACATCATAAGAACGTCGTCGGAAATACCGCCGAAATATTTAAGTGCATTGAGAAGAAGTGCGGAAGACGCTCCCAGCATATCGGAAGTGCGTCCCGTAAGTATAGTACCGTCGGGAAGTTCCATAGCTGTGGCAGGTGCATTTGTTTCCTGTTCCCTTGCAAGTGCAACAGCAACAACTTTTCTGTCGTCGGTGGTAACGTTAGCCTGTTTCATGAGGAGTTCAAGCTTGTAAACCTCATCTTCGGAAATAAGACCTTTTCTGTAGTCACACATTGCAACATAATAACGTCTTATAATTTCGTCCTTTGCCGCACGGCACACAACCTCATCGTCAATAATACAGTTTCCCGCCATATTAACGCCCATGTCGGTAGGTGACTTATACGGTGATTCACCCAGAATCTTTTCAAACATAGCATTGAGTACAGGGAAAATTTCAACATCACGGTTATAGTTTACGGTTGTTTTTCCGTAAGCCTCAAGGTGAAACGGGTCAATCATGTTAACGTCGTTGAGGTCTGAGGTTGCAGCCTCATAAGCTATATTTACGGGGTGACGGAGAGGAATATTCCAGATAGGGAAAGTCTCGAACTTTGCATATCCTGC
>JAGAQS010000187.1 GCA_017622635.1 Ruminococcus sp.
CCCATATAATCCTAAACAGGCATTTGCAAAGGATATGAAAGGAATTTTATTACACAAGCCTTTGCGTGACTGCATTATATATGGTTTGGTAGCTGTTATATGTCTTTTATCGGCTGTTGTAATAATGTGATATACAATAAAGGAGTTTGTATGAAAAAGTTTTATCTGCTGTACCATGCTTATGAGTTTGCATACGGTAAGGAAATAAAACATCTCGGATTATATTCTTCATTGGAACAAGCCGAAAAAGCAAAAAAACGTTATTTCAGACTTTCGGGATTTTCTGAATACCCCGAAAACTGTTTCTGTATAGATGAGTTTACACCCGATACTGATAATCAGTGGACAGACGGTTTTGTAAATTCGGATACGTTGACGGAAGATTTCCGAAAACTTACCGCAATACTGAACGATATGGCAGAAATAAAAGAAACTCCTGAAACTTCGTGGGAAAATCAGGACTATTATTATATTCTGTGTGAAATAAGTGCGTTGAGGTATCGGACGGACGATATTTCCGAACTTGCGGAATATATCCGTAAAATGTTTCGTGATTATATGAAAGTTGAAATAAATTCTGAAGTATGTACGAAAACAGCGGAAAAAATAATGAGGTTATAAATATGAATAACATTGAAAACTTTACTGACGACGAACAGAAAGCAATGAGTAAATATTCTTTGCTTAATTCCCTGTTCATACTTGTAAACGGAATAATATTGGTATATGTAAACAATACCGTCAAGCAAGGTACATATCATTTATATATTGTTACGGGACTTTTAATTGTTTCCGCTGTAATTACTTTAATGATAGTAATTGTATATTTCCGTAAAATCAGACATATCAGAAAGTACAGGACAAGATATTCAGTATGTTTTTATCTGTCGGTTTTTCTGTTTGCACTTCATGTTTTCATATGTAAGGACTATGTAGTTGATATATTTTCTGGTGAAAGAACAATTGTCACAAGCGAATACAGTGTGTTGTGGGACTATTTCCACACTGAAATTGACGGTGAAGAAATAAAGCTTAACCTTACCGACAAGGCTCTTGAAAAACTCCGTGACAATGAGTATATCGACAGTGAGGAAATATATAATTTCGATAAAGGCACATATTACTATAAAAACAAAGTCCATGTGACTTATTATTCGAACAGTGAGATTATAAAAGAGGTATTTGTGGAGAAGTAGAATAAAAAGACCTTTTGTGGTGATACTATCACAAAAGGAGATGATAAAAAACTATGGTTGAACAGGACACAATAAAACTGTTGCGTGAGTGTGACGCAGGTGTAAAAATGGGAGTTTCGGCTATTGATGAGGTAATGGACTATGTGAAAAATGATGATTTGCGTAAGACTTTACAGTACAGCATGGACGAAAACGCAAAGCTGAAATACGATTTGCAGACCGCACTTGACGACTATCACGACGACGGAAAAGACCCCAGTACAATGGCAAAAAGTATGTCATGGGTAAAGACAAACATGAAGCTTAAAATGCACGAGTCAGACAGTACAATTGCCGAACTTATAACAGACGGCTGTAACATGGGTATAAAGTCACTCAATAAATATCTTAATCAGTATCAGGCGGCGGACGAACGCTCAAAGAGTATTGCACGCCGTCTTGTAAGCACAGAAGAAAAACTCTCTTTTGATATGAGGCAGTTTTTATAAAGTTAAAGTCCGGAAGCATTTAAAAACTTCCGGACTTATTTTTATTATCACTTTTATAAATCAAAATTTAAAAGACCCATTCTTCTACAGCAAACGGGTGCATATTTTTATGGTACTTAACCGTAAAATTGCAGGGATAATAATTTTTTGTGCTGAAAGAGATTGTAAAACCCTCAGTAAAAGGTTTCTGTTGGTGTCCGTATCCGTATTTACCGAAATAAATCCCGCTTATTTCAAATCCTTTGTCAAGTGCATCCGGATACCATCTGTCATTTTTCAGGTTAAAATGTTCTAACCATTTATATGCCATGCTGACACATTTGTCAAGTTCCTTAAAAACTCTGATTGCAAGTTCTGTCACTTCATCGGATATCTGATTGTTCGGTGCTTCAATTATAATCTCGTCTGTTTCCGGAGAATAAATATAAGCACAGTCATTTTTAAAATAGAATTTTTTGAAATTCCTGTTATCCAAAAATCTGATTATTTTAGACAGACTAAAAACTTTATTATCATTAAACATACAAATCTCTCCTTATTCTTTTAAATTTTGATAAGGTCTTATAAAATAACAAAACTTCTGAACTTATAACAGTAAAAAAGATTTCGGACTTATTTTGTTATTGTATCAGAGCGTGTTTATATAAAAGCCGAGCCGGCTGTAAAAATATATACAGCCGGCTCAGTTAATTTTTATCAGCTTTGAACTGCTGAATCAGGCGTACATGATTTCTGAAATCACTTCGAGGATATCATTATAGCATCCTCCGCATCCGGTTGAACATGAAGTGACTTCCTGAACGTGCTTGAATGTTTCCAGCACATCAGAAAATTTTTCAGTTGAGTGCATAGCGGTTTCAATGTCGGCATAGGTAACCCCCATGCAGTGGCATATTTCACGGTTTTCCATTTCGAACACCTCCTTTTAAGATATGGACTAATTCAAAGCGAACAGCCCTTTTTTTAATCTTTCCTTCCGGAACAGATTTCCGATATTTATATTATATTTCATTTTTCAAAAAAACTCAAGGCACTGTCGTTTTCAAGTTGCCATATGATTAATAATTTTCGCTTCTTACTTCAAAGTAGCTCTGCGGGTGGGCACATACGGGACACATTTTAGGTGCTGAAGTACCTACTACGATATGACCGCAGTTTCTGCACTCCCATACTGTTACACCGCTCTTTTCAAATACCTGCTGATTGTCAACGTTTTCGAGAAGTTTACGGTATCTTTCTTCATGTGTTTTTTCGATAGCACCGACCATGCGGAACTTGATAGCAAGAGCCTTGAAACCCTCTTCTTCGGCTTCCTTAGCCATTCTCTCGTACATATCAGTCCATTCGTGGTTTTCACCCTCAGCTGCTGCACGGAGGTTTTCGGAAGTGTCACCGATACCGCCGAGTTCCTTGAACCACATTTTAGCGTGCTCCTTTTCGTTGTTTGCTGTGTCAAGGAAAATCTGTGCAATCTGTTCATAACCTGCCTTTTTTGCAACAGATGCAAAGTATGTGTACTTGTTTCTTGCCTGTGATTCGCCTGCGAAAGCGTCTTTTAAGTTCTGTTCGGTTTTAGTACCTGCGTATTTGTTTTCTGCCATGATAAAAAACTCCTTTTCATTAATTAAGCTTTCCAGAGACCGTGAAGATTACAATAAGCGTATACAGCCTCTATATTTTCACCGTCAACTGCAAAACAAGCCTCCGGTTTTTCAGACGGTTTGAGAAACTTTGTATAAAATCCCTTGTCTGTCTGAACTGCAACCCATTCAATATAGTGAGCGTCTTGCATAGGGTGCTCAACAGAGCCGACTTTAACACAGACTTTACCGTCATTTACTTCATAAACGGGGACGTGTTTTTCAACAGCTGCGTCGGTTGTACCTGCCTTGATTTCCTTAAGATTTTCGTCACTGCCACTTAAAGCAATGAGAATTGCCTTTGAATCGTTTGTATAGAATTTCATTTTAATCCTCTCTTTCTGTTTTGGGATAGTTTAGTATGTTGAAACAAAGTATGTGTATATTGTATCACAGAACAATAAGTTTGTCAATAAAAAATAGTAATATAAAACAAACTTTTTTATACAAGCGGAATAGAATCATGGTTTTCGTCATAAAAAACTATATTGTCAATATACAGGTTTGACTGATTTTCACTGCCCCAACGCATTATCAGAAAATTGGCGTCGTTCATTTTTTCCGTCCAGCACATACCGCTGTCGGCAAGCAGGAATTTAAATTCACCGTGAACAGCTCCCGACATGGATAAATTATATTCACCGCCCTCAAAACCTGTGAAATCATACCATTTTCTTTTGCCGTCACTGTCTTTTTTGTCAACTACCGTACCGCCACCACA
>JAGAQS010000188.1 GCA_017622635.1 Ruminococcus sp.
AGTAAATGGAAAGCTAACAAAAAGTTCCGTTGGTGTTCATTATGGAAGTATAATGGTTAATTCTGTTGAACATATGGTATATTATAATGCTAACACTTCGTTATTACCATCTCCGAATTATTATAGATTTTCAGAAGGTATTCTTTATGATGTAACTGACAGCGGTGAAAATTTTGATAATATAACATTTGAAAGCACAGGATTTAAATATTCTTTTGATGAATCAGTTATAGAAAACGTTTTTTCTTCAGCCAGTTCAGGAACTTGCGGAGAAAATCTTACTTATACGCTTGACGATGAAGGTACGCTTATAATTAGTGGTACGGGCAATATGACAGATTTTAACTTTGGTAAAGTACCTTGGAATTCAAGTCGAGAATCCATAAAAAAAGTTATTATAGAAGATGGAGCGACAAGTATTTGTAGTTTTGCGTTTTATAATTGTATAAATTTAGAATCAATAACGATACCTTATGGAGTAACAAAAATTGGTGAAGAAGCCTTTTCTGGTTGTGAGAGTTTAATATCAATAATATTACCTGATAGTTTGACATATATTGGTGGTTATTCATTTAACTACTGTATAAATTTAGAAGAAGTGATAATACCTGAAAGCGTAACATATATTGCTGATGCCGCATTTTGTAGCTGTACAAATTTAAAAAAAGTAAAACTACCTAATAATGTATCAATTATTAATATTGCTACATTTGTTCAATGCAAAAATTTAACATCAATAACAATACCTGATACAGTTAAAGAAATTGATCAAAGAGCGTTTATGGGCTGTGAAAGTTTAGAAAAAATAACCATTTTAAATCGTGAGTGTGAAATTTATGATTTTGATGATAATGGTGCTACAATTTCCAATGGTTTTAAAAATGACAAATTTTATTTTGATGGTACTATATGTGGCTATGAAAACTCCACCGCACAGACATATGCCGAAAAATATAACTATAAATTTATAGCACTTGATGAAATTGAAACAACGACAACAACATCAACTACCACTACTCAGACAACTACTACTTCAACAATAACTACTACCACTACTACAACGCCACCGGATACAGGAGAAATTAAGTCAGGAACTTGTGGAGCTAATGTTACATGGGTTCTTGATGCTAACGGTACGCTTACCATAAGTGGCACAGGTGATATGCTTTATGATGATTGGGGTACATCAATTAAGAAAGTTATTATTGAAGAAGGCGTAACAAGTATAAGCGGTTTGGCATTTGTGGATTGTATAAGTTTAACATCAATAACAATTCCTGACAGTATAACACGTATAGGTGGTTTTGCATTTGAGGGTTGTACAAATTTAACATCAATAACAATTCCTAATAGTGTTACAAGTATAGGTAATTTTGCATTTAAGGATTGTACAGGTTTAACATCAATAACAATTCCTGACAGCGTAACAAGTGTAGGTTATAATGCATTTCAAGATTGTTCAAGTTTAAAATCAATAACGATTTTAAATCCTGATTGTGAAATTTATGATAATAGTGAAACCATTTCAAATGGAAAAGACGAAAATTATAAACATTATTTTAATGGTACTATATACGGCTATGAAAACTCAACTGCACAGGCATATGCCGAAAAATATGGCTATAAATTTGAATTGCTCAGTAACGCCCCGTCCGATGAAGTTAAATCGGGTGATGCAGACGGCGACGGAGAAGTAAACATCAATGACGCAGTATTTATAATGCAGTCCATAGCAAACCCCGACAAGTATACTCTTACGGAGCAGGGAAAAGCAAATGCGGACGTTGTTGACAACGGCGGAGGTATTACAAATGCAGATGCACTTGCTATACAGTACGTTGAATCGAAAACTATAAACGCTTCTGATTTTCCCATAACGTCAGAAGAACTTGACAAGTTAGGACAATAATTAATAAAAAAGTCTGCTGTACATATGTACGGCAGATTTTTTTGTATATGTTTACATTTTTGTTGAAAAGTGGTATACTGTAGTAAAAGGAATAGGAAAGGGGGCAGATTTTTGTTTATAAAAGTTTTGAGTGTCGGCATCAACGGAATAAACGCTTTTCCCGTTGACGTGGAAATTGACATAAGCAGGGGAAGCCCGCAGTTTGACATTGTGGGACTGCCTGACGCTGCCGTAAGGGAAAGCCGTGAACGTATAAGAGGAGCGTTAAGGTCATGCGGTATAGAATTTCCCGTTTCGACCGTAATGATAAACCTTGCACCTGCAAACACCAAAAAAAGCGGTTCGGTACATGATATGGCTATTTTCATGGCTATGCTTTACGCACGTAATCTTATAGACGTATCACCCGACAACTGTGCATTTATAGGCGAAATCTCACTTAACGGCGATATAAGATGTGTAAAAGGTGTTTTGTCAATGGTGCTGAAAGCAAAGGAAATGAATGTCGGTTCTGTATTTGTACCATACGACAATATGCTTGAAGCGTCGGTTGTTGACGGTATAAAAGTATACGGTGTGAAGAATGCGGAGGAACTTATATTCCACTTCCGCAATCAGAAACGTCTTTCGCCGTGTCCTAAGTACGTACTGCCTAAAACGGTGTATGACGAAAATATTGACTTTTCAGACGTGAGGGGTCAGGACACAGCAAAGAAAGCACTGGAAGTTGCAGCGGCAGGAGGGCATAATGTAATGCTTATAGGTACGCCCGGTTGTGGCAAGAGCATGCTTGCACAGCGTATACCGTCAATACTTCCACCGCTTACTTTTGAAGAAGCAATCGAAACAACAAAAATTCATTCGTCTATGGGATTAGTTACAGAGGAAATGCCAATAATAACAAAAAGACCATTTCGGTCTCCGCATCACACTGCGTCGGAAATGGGTCTTGTCGGTGGCGGTCCTATACCGCAACCGGGGGAAATTTCACTTGCCCACAACGGTGTGTTGTTTCTTGACGAAATAGCCGAATTTAGCAGAAAAACACTTGAAGTACTGCGACAACCGCTTGAGGACGGGAAAATTACAATTTCACGTGTAAACGGAACATCTACATATCCCTGTGATTTTATGCTCATAGGTGCTATGAATCCATGTCCGTGCGGGTATTACGGACACCCGACCATAAAGTGTAGGTGTTCGCCGAAAAAGATTGAAAATTACAATTCAAGGCTTTCAGGACCTTTAATGGAACGTTTTGACCTGCATATTGAAGTAGCACCGCTGACGTATGATGACCTTACCACAAAAGCACATTCCGAATCTTCGGCAGATATAAGGAAAAGAGTTATAATGGCAAGGGAAATACAGAAAAAGCGTTTTGAAAACACTTCAATAAAATGTAACGCACGTATCACGCCCGACCGTCTGCATGAATACTGCCCCATTGACAGTGAATCAGATGATTTTCTGAAAGATGTGTTTGAAAAACTCCATTTCAGCGGACGTGTATACAGTAAAATTCTGAAAGTTGCAAGAACAATTGCCGACCTTGACGAGAGTGAAATAATAAGGAAAAGGCATATTTCGTCAGCGGTTCAGTACAGGACACTTGACAGAAAGTGAAATGACACAAAAAGATTATAAAGATAAGGAGAACAAAATGAAATCTGCTTTTAAAAATTTGTCGGGAAATAAGCACAGTATTGATATAGGATTGCTTATAGCCGTTACAGTCTGCTCTGTCATAAGCACTCTGCTTATTTATTCTATAAGTAAAAATGGTATAAGCAGTGGTGAGGGAGTAGGGGACAGCTATTGGCAGACACAGCTTTTTTCAATGATTCTGGGAATAGGTGTGGCAATACTTCTGTCATTCGTTGATTACAGAAAACTTGTAAAGCTGTGGTTTATATATACTCCGATAGCACTCGCACTTGTGGCACTGACTTTTACTTCTCTCGGTTATCAGAGAGCAGGTGCGGACGATAAGGCGTGGCTGAAACTGGGTTCATTTCAGTTTCAGCCGTCCGAAGTCCTGAAAATAGTGTTTATACTCACGTTTGCGTATCATCTTTCACGTGATGAGGAAGATATGAATAAACCCTTTCATATGTTTCTGCTGTGTCTGCACGCCGCCGTGCCGATTGCAATTGTAGGAATGCAGGGCGATTACGGTACAGCCATTGTTTTTGTCGCAATATTTGTATTTATGATATGTTCAGCAAAAATTTCATGGAAATACGTGGTTACAGCACCTTTTGTCATAGCGGCAGGAATTGCTGTGATGTGGTTTTTTGTACTAAGTGACTTCCATAAAAAAAGAGTTCTGATTCTTTTTCACCCCGGAACAGACCCCGACTATATCGAATATCAGCAGGATTTGGGACTTGCCGCACTTAAATCGGGCGGAGTTTTCGGGAAAGGTCTTTTTGCAGATGCGAAAGAATATATATATGTTCCCGAAATACACAATGATTTTATTTTTACCTATGCGGGACAGGTTTTCGGGTTTGTCGGTTCAGTTGGTATTCTGATAATTCTTGCGTATATATGCCTGAAAATATTTGCAAACAGCCATATAACAAGAGACCGTCTCGGAAAGTTCATATGTATCGGTTCATTCGGAATGATTTTCGCACATTGTGTCATGAATATAGGCATGGTGCTGAAAGTTGCTCCTGTTATAGGTGTACCGCTTCCGTTCATGAGTGCAGGAGGTACGGCAATGGTAAGTATGTACGCCGTTATAGGAATAGTACTCAGTACTTACAGCCACAGAGCCGTGACGTATAACGTTTTTTATGACGACAACGACGAATAACCATAATAATCAAAGTCCGAAAGCAACTGATACTTTCGGACTTTATTTTCTGTCATGGTTTATAATTACGTTCAAGCCACTTTGCCACACCGTCATTATCGTTTGACGGAATAATTGCATCAGTGCATTTTTTCAGTTCGTTATCGGCATTCTGAACGGCATAACTTTCGTCAGCCATAAGGAACATATCTATATCATTTTTACCGTCTCCGAAAACAACCAACTTTTCACAGTTCACTAATGTCTGCAACTGTTTTATAGCGTTTGATTTTTATGTCTGTTTCGGCATTATTTCAAGCCACTGTGTTTTGGAATAGATATCTTTCTGATAGACACAATGAAAATCATTTTTGTATTTTTCGTATAACGGTTCAAGTTTCTGCGGTTCATCGATACAGGTGATGTAGAATATTTTTCCTGATTTCAGGTCAT
>JAGAQS010000189.1 GCA_017622635.1 Ruminococcus sp.
AGGCAGAAGAAAGATTCTTATTGACATAAATGTAAACAGCCGTTTTGCACTCGGTGCTACCGTTGATGAAAAGGAAGTAAGCATCGGTCTTACAAATCTTAATTCTGAAATCCTCGACAAGTCAAGCATGATTATTGACGAAAGAACAACAAGCAAGGATATTATCAACTACATAATCAAAACAAGCAATGAAATGATTGATAACAGCTGTCTTACAAAAGATAAGGTTCTTGGTCTCGGTGTCGGTGTTGTTCCGTCAATGTGGGGAAAACTGAAAATATTCTACAAAGACGGTGTACTTGATTTCAGCAACTTTATTGACAAACTGAAAAGCGGTCTCGACTTTGACATTCACTGCGGAAACGCTATCGGTCTTATGGCTCTCGCAAACAACGATTTCAGAGTACAGAACGGTTATCAGACAAATCAGGCTTTCATCTGCAACGGTAATCAGGTTAACCTCGCAATCGTAAATAAAAACGAACTTTCAAGCGACTATATTTCATATACTTCAACTATCGAAAAATATATCGTTGCTCCCGACGGAAAACAGTACGAGGGTTATCCCAACGGTTCTGTAAAGGCTGAACTTTCAAGAACCGCAATGCTCAACGCTTTCTATGAGATTTACTCAAAGGAAAAAACCCCCGTTCTCTATGAACTTACAGAGGGTGACAAGGGAAGAATCAACACAGACAATGTATTTATGGCACTTATGAGAGGTGAAGAAGCTGTCAAGAATCTTGTTGACAGTCTTATTGCAAAGTATGCTGTTCTTATCAACAACCTTTCAATCAGCCATTTCGCAAAGAAGATTGTTCTCCACAATTTCAAACTCAATGAAAAACAGTTTGACTACATAAAGAGAGAAATGATTCACCTCATAAGCGAAGAAATCGCAGACAGGGTAGTACTCAGCAAGCTTGACGGAAAAAATAATTTCCTTGGCGGTTGCTCTCTTATCATTCAGGATAACTTTTATGTAAGAGGCGGAATGCAGTAAAATTTTAAATACAACTGCCGTACAGAAATGTACGGCGGTTTTTTTGTTCTTTATAAATTACTTTCTGCATATAATTGAAAAAAGGAGCTGATAATATGGAAACAGAAACAATTCAGGAAGAAACAACCGAAAAAGAAGAAGAGTGCGGGGACAGTACGGAAGAACTTCTTGAAAAATATGACCGCCGTTCACAGCGAAAAGCCGACGACGTTCCTGCAATGCAGACTGTTGTATGTATTATTACAGCTGTCCTGCTTTTCGGACTGAACGCTTTTTATCCCGAAATCTGCGGAGAAATTTTTACAAAACTTAAAGAACTTGCGTTCAGTAAGAATGAAATTTTTCCGAATCCCATTGACCTTATAGCAGAACTGCTTTGATAAAAAATACCGTATACAGTGTGAAATTTTCGTTTCTTCTGTTCAACGCACTTATTTTTCTTCTGAGGGACAACAGTGTTATTATGAATTTTTATGCGGTCTGCATTATTCATGAACTGGGTCACCTGTTGGCGATAGGCATTACAGGCGGAAAAATAAAGTCTGTTGTTTTCAGTGGGACGGGTGTTGTTATTACTCCTGAAAAAAATTCACCGCATGAACTTTTTGTCATGCTTTCAGGGCCTTGTGCAAACCTTGCCGTATTTGTGATTTGTAGTATTATCGGTATCGGACAGACTTTCCGTCTGCTTAATCTCGGCACGGCTTTTTACAATCTTCTGCCTTACAGACAGCTTGACGGCGGTGCAGGTCTTGCCTTGCTTACGGACGGCAGTCCCCATGAACGTATAATAAACACGGTTCTTACATTTATAAAGGTATTGTTTTCGGTTATTCTTTTATGGGTATCAGTATTTTACGGACGTGAATTTGTTCCGTTGTTTTTGGTTTCACTGATATTACTTGTATCTGAAAGAGGTCTGTCATGAAAAAAATATTTCTTTCTGCGATTATGATTTTGTGTACATCTTGTGCCGTTCCTGAAAATTACGGACAGGCAGAAGAACAGGTTACATCATATGTGCAGGAACAGGAACAGCTTTACATTGATTCTGATAATAAATATGTTCCTCTTAATTATATCAATCAGGTCGGAATGTGGTTTCCCTATATGCATTTTGAAGAATATATGTACGGAAAGACTGCTGACGAATTTAGAACCGCTGTACGTGAAAAGTTCACCGAAGCACAGAAAGAGTCCGTAAATACGGTATATCTTCACGTTCACCCATGCGGTGACGCTTATTATATGTCTGACATTTTTCCGTCGGGGGTATATCTTGACGGCGGTTATGACCCTTTGGAAATTATGACGGAAGAAGCACATTCTCTTGGACTTTCCGTCCATGCATGGCTGAATCCCCTGCGTTGTCAGACAG
>JAGAQS010000004.1 GCA_017622635.1 Ruminococcus sp.
GCTGAAATAAAAAGGCGTGTTCTTGAAACTGCCTCTGATATCGGACTTTCCGAGGAACTTCTCGGACGTTCGCCTTTTGAACTTTCGGGCGGACAGAAAAGACGTGTAGCCATTGCGGGAGTCATGGCTATGAAACCGAAAGTACTTATTCTTGACGAACCTGCCGCAGGACTTGACCCGTCGGGACGTGACAGGATTTTTGAGTGTATAAAAAATTATCACAGAAAATATAACAATACAATTCTTATTGTTTCTCACAGTATGGAAGATACGGCTTCTTTTGCGGACAAGATTCTTGTCATGAATCAGTCGAAAGTCTTTTGTTATGACGATACGGTGAATGTTTTTGCACGTGCGGAAGAAATAACGGAAATAGGTCTTGATGTTCCGCAGATTACAAAAGTATTTATCGAACTTAAAAAGCGTGGTCTTGATTTCGGAAAGGAAGTCTATACGGTTGACTATGCAAAGAAACTTTTACTTGAATGTTTAAAGGAAAGGCAGGGGCGGTAATTTGCTGAAAGATATTACAATAGGTCAGTTTTTTCCGGGTGACAGTATAATTCACCGTCTTGACCCACGGTTCAAAATAATCATGACGTTTATTTTTATTATTATGATTTTCACGGGTGAGTCAATGATATGTCTCGGAATAGGTGCGGTATATACTGTAACGGCGGTTCTGCTTTCAAAGATAAAGCTGAAGATGTTTGTGAAAAGCGTCAGACCGCTTATGCCGTTTCTGCTGATTACGGCTTTTCTGAATATACTGTTTGTGAGGGACGGAACGGTGTATTTTCACTGGAAATTCATAAAAATCACTTCTGAGGGTATCAACGTAAGTGTCTTTATGATAATAAGAATAGTCCTGCTTATTGTCGGAAGTTCACTTCTGACCTATACAACGTCGCCGATTACTCTCACGGACGCAGTTGAACGGCTGTTATCACCGCTGAAAAGATTTAAATTTCCCGTTCATGAACTTGCAATGATGATGTCAATAGCACTGCGTTTTATTCCGACACTGATTGAAGAAACTGACAAGATAATTTCCGCACAGAAAGCAAGAGGTGCGGAAATAGATACGGGCAGTCTTATGAACAGGGCAAAGAATCTTGTATCTGTACTGATACCGCTTTTTGTTTCGGCGTTCAGACGTGCGGACGAACTCGCCACAGCAATGGAGTGCCGTTGTTACGTCGGGGGAGAGGGACGGACAAGGCTTCGTCAGCTCAAATCTTCGGCAAGGGACTATATAGCACTTTCATTTACGGTTTTTTTTCTGCTTTGTGTTATCGTGACAAATCTGATTTTTAGTTAGAGAGAGGTCAAAAATGGAACGTAATTTAAAAAGAGAGACTACAAAAAACAACGAAAACAGTAATTTTAAAAAAATGATTTCCGCTGTCGGCAGAAACAGATTTTTCAGGTTTATGGACGAAAAAGGAATTTTCTGTTTTCTGCTGTCGTTTATAATTCCCGTTGCAATAATGATTTACGTTTTTGCACAGAACGGCATACACCCTTTCGGTGACAGACAGATTCTTGTTGTTGACTCATGGCATCAGTATTTTCCGTTTTTCCGTGTCGAGAGGGAGAAACTTATGGACGGCGGTTCGTTTCTTTATTCGTGGCAGAACGGAATGGGTACGAATTTCCTTTCGCTTATATCCTACTATGCATCGAGTCCGCTGAACTGGCTTTCCGTATTTTTCAGTGACGAAAATGCACGTGATGCGTTTACCCTGATACTCATTGCAAAGATAGGATTCAGCGGAGCATTTTTCAGTTGTTTTCTGCGGTATACATACAAAAGGAAAGATATTTCAATCTGTATATTTTCGGCAATGTTTGCACTGTGCAGTTACGTTCTGGGTTATTACTGGAATGTGATGTGGTTTGACACTGTGGCAATGTTTCCGCTTGTTATGACGGGTGTTGTAGCGATATGCCGTGAAAGAAAGTGGAAACTGTTTACATTTTCGCTTGCACTGTCACTGATTTCAAGTTATTACGTGGGATATTTTACCTGTATATTCTGTATATTCATGTTTGCGGCTGCCGGTATCATAGAACCGAAAGGAATAAAGGACTTTTTTGTAAAACTTTATATAATGGTACGTTCTTCAGTTCTCGGAATAGCACTGTCCGCATTTATGACACTTCCCGCATATTTCGGACTTCAACTGACTTACAGTGCAAATAATATTTTTCCGAAAGAAACGGTTTTCTATGAAAAATGGACAGACCTGTTTACAAATCTTCTTTCTTTCAGTCAGCCTGTAAAAGTAGAGGGACTGCCTAATTTTGCCTGCGGAATGTTGGCAGTGTTTCTTTTCGGTGTGTTTGTTTTTTCACTGGGAATAAAAATACGTGAAAAAATATCCGTACTTGCAATGCTTGCGATAATTGTTGTAAGCTGTAATATGAACAAGCTTAATTATATATGGCACGGTTTTCATTTCACAAACCAGATACCGTACAGATTTGCATTTATATTCAGTTTTGTACTTGTTGCGGCGGCGTTCCGTGCGTATGACGTTATGATGAAAAAAGGAATAACAGTATATCAGATTATACTTTCACTGATTGCACCGTCTGTAATATTTTATCTGAATTACCGTAAGAATCCCGAAGATTTTTCATTTGTCGGTGCAAACAGGACAGTATTTATAGTGGCGGTTGCGGTTACGGTTTTAATTGCGGTATGTTCTGCGGTCTTTGGTAAAAAGAGCATAAACGGTATTGTTTTTGTTCCTGTACTGGCTGTAGCGTGGGTAACTTTCTTCATGTTCTACACTGATTCGGACGACCATATAAAATTTGAAGATTTTTTCGTCAAGGAAAAAACAGATGCTTTACAGGCTTCACTTATAGTTACGGCTATGTTCCTGCTGGTTTTTGTACTGGTGAAGATTATAAATATAAAAAATCAGTCAATAAGAAGTCATGTTACAAGCGTGGGGCTTGCCTGTGTGCTTGGATTTGAACTTGTCGGAAACGCCTGCATAGGTGTACAGACGGTTGATACATCAAGTTATACTTCTTATCCCGACAGAAATGAACAGGTGCAGAATCTGCTTTCATATTCCGACGAAAATGATGACAGTCTTTTCTACAGAACCGAAATGACTGGAAGTTATACACTGAATGACAGTTCACTTTATGGCTATTACGGTATTTCGCAGTTTTCGTCTGCCGCAAACGTTTCCGTAACGAAATTAATGAAACGTATGGGAATTTATGCGTCTGAGGCAGGAAACAGATATTATTACCGTCTTTCCACGCCTGTATTCAATTCACTTTTCGGACTGAAATATATTATTTCAAAAAAAGGTGCATTGATGAGTGAGAAAATGGCACTCAGTAAGGAAAAAGAAGTAAACAATGTTTATCTGTATAAAAATAATTATCCGTTGTCACTCGGTTTCATGATGAATGAGGACATTCTGGACATATCGGAAAAACCGTTTGCGAATCCGTTTGAATATCAGAACGAGATTGTAAAACTTGCCACGGGAGTTGAAGGGTGCTTTACCGCTCAGCCCGTTGCACTTGTTGAGTATAAGAATATGGAAGTAAAAAAGAGTGGTTTCGGTAACTATTCATTTACACGTGAAAATCAGAATTTAACATCAAGTTCGGTTTACAGTTATGACGGTGTTGAAAACGGATATTTATACGGTTATGCAACAAATGGAAGTTGTGACAAAATTAATGTAAGATGTGACGGCGTAACGGTTGACAGTGATGTATCAATTGAAGATTACCCGATTGTTTTCCCTATGGGCAACGGACAGAAAGGCAGTACTTCGGACGTTGAAATATTTGCAAAGAGTGACAGCAGTTCAGGCAGTTACAGGCTTATGACGTATGCACTGAAAACGGACGTTTTTGAAGAAGCCTACAGGAATCTTGCCGACGAACAGCTTGAAATAACCTCATTCAGCGATACCGAAATAACGGGTGATATAAATGTTATTAATGACGGGGTTATGTTCCTTTCAATTCCTTACGAAAAAGGCTGGACGGTTTACGTTGACGGTGAAAAAGCCGAAACAACGGAAGTTTTAAGTGCAATGCTCGGCGTGAAACTCAGTGCAGGACAGCACAGTATAAAACTGAAATACGTTCCCGAAGGATTTGTTGAAGGTATAGCGGTATCATGTACGGCTGTTGTATTGTGCGGTGTTGTTATGTTCATTGACACAAGACGCAGAAAAAAGAGAAAGTGTCAGCAGGAATTGCCCGAAACCGAAACGGGTGACGAAGAAATATCCGAGGATATTCGGGTTAATACAGAGACGGAGGCTGAAAATGCGGAATCTGAAAGTAATGACGGCTTACAGGGGGACTGATTATCATGGTTTTCAAATACAGAACAATGCCGTAACGGTTCAGGGTGTTATTGAAAAACACGTTTCAAAGGTACTCAATGAACCCGTAAGAATAACAGGCTGTTCAAGGACTGATACGGGAGTCCATGCAAATCAGTTCTGTTTCAATGTACACACGGAAAGCAGAATCAGTACAAGGGGATTTGTAAGAGGTGTGAACGGTGAACTTCCCGACGATATATCAATTTTAAGCTGTGAGGACGCACCGCCTGACTTTCATGCAAGATTTGACTGTAAGGGAAAGGAATATATTTACAAGATTCATTGCAGTGAATCAAAAAATCCTTTTGCACCTGATTTGATGTTTCACTACAGGAGAAAACTTGACATTGATTCAATGAAAAAGGCTTCGGAATATCTTGTCGGAACACATGACTTCGCATCTTTTTGTGCTGACTGCACAAATGTTTCAACAACTGTGAGGACTATTTATTCTCTTGAAATAGAAAATTATGGTGATACGGTGATAATGCTTGTAAAAGGCAACGGTTTTTTGTATAATATGATTAGGATTATTGCAGGCACTCTTATTGACGTGAGTGAAAAGAGAATTTTGCCCGATGATATTCCTGAAATTCTTTCCGCCAAAAACCGACTCAGAGCAGGAAGAACGGCTGTGGCACACGGTCTTTATCTTAACAGGGTGTTTTACAGCGAAGAAGAAATATTTATGTGAGAGCAGAAGATTTTCAGATGAGGAGGGATATTAAGTGCCGATTTATGACGCAGACGATATAGTTGAAATTAAAAACCGTAAGAAAAAGAAAAAACAGCGTGTTAAATTTCTTATATTTCTGCTTGTTGCGTTAATAGCAGGTGGCTTGTACTTTACAAGGGATATGTGGCTTTCAAAGATGAGAGGTATAGGACAGCAGTATAAGACAATAATAAACTCCGGACTTCTTGCGGAGGGTAATTTCCCTATAGAGATAAGCGGAGAATATAATTATCAGCTTTGTCAGACGCAGGACAAGCTTATTTTACTAAGTGACGTTCATGTTTTCTTTTATAATTCAGACGGTACGTTAATGAGAAAGAGTCAGCACGCATATACTAATGCAGTACTGAGAGCAGACAGCGGAAAGGCGTTGATTTATGAAAACGGCGGTAACGATTTATGCGTCGAGGACGAAGAAGGTACTTTATACGAAGAAAACTTTGACAATAATATAATGTTTGCAAGAATCAGCCCTGAGGGATATACGGCAGTTGTCACAACGTCTGAAAATTATGACTGTGAAATGTTTGTATATGATAAAAAAGGCAGTCTTATCTATGAGCGGAGGTGTATGGAGCGTGTAAACGACATAAGCTTTATAAATGAAAGCAGTGGGTGTGTATTAAGCTACATAATGGCTGAAAACGGTTCTCTCACGACTGCCGTTCAGAAGATTTATTTCAGTGAAAGTGACGAGCGTTGGACTTCTCCGGGGATTGATACGGCAGGTCTTGACGTTTTCGGATATAATCTCGGAGCTTTTGTTCTCGGAATAGATGCCTGCGGTTATGTCAACGAAAACGGTCAGATAAGTTCATATTACTGTTATGACGGTGAACTTGGCGGAGGAGCAAGCAGTGACGGAATGTCTGCTGTAATCGTAAATAATGACGACCGACGTAAATATGTCATGGTACTTTTCAAAGGAGGAGCTACAGAGCCTCTTGTGATTGACCTTGGACAGCAGGCAGTTGATGTGGCAGTACATGACGGGCTTGCGTATGTGATGTGCAAAGAGGAAATACGTGCATATGATTTCAGCGGAAAACTTCGTTCAAAAGCTGCCGTATCGGATTCATACACGGGATTTGTGAGAAGCAGTGAGCATATTTTCCTTAAAGGTTATAATAGAATTGACAGAATTGATTATGAAAGCTGATATTTTTATGAAAGGAGGAAGTATGGCAGTTGAAAAACTGTCTGTACATATATTTTATGGGAGTACAACTGTGGTGGCTTTATGACGTTCTGGCTGTTGTTGGGTTGCTGGTATGTATTTATATATCAGGAAGAAAAGGCGTTTTTAAATCCGTTTTTACTTCTGTAGGCTGTATAATCGGTGCTTTTCTTGCGGTATCGGTAAGCGGTGGTGTGGCGGATTCACTTTACAAAACGACGGTCAGGGACGGTAATATCAACAAGCTTGAAAAATCCCTTATTGATGTTGACATAACGTCATATATGGGAGATGCAATGGAAGGAATGGGATATAATGTAATTGTAAGCACAAAAAAGCTTGACGAAATTCTTGATTCAGACAAGGAGCTTGACGAACAGCTTTACAGGTATATGAACAATATAAACGGAAAAGTTGTTGACGACGAGGAAAGTTTTCATGAAAATCTGCTTGAATGTTATGCGGAGGTTATGAGGAAACTTATTTCCGATGATGTAAGCAGATATGCCGTTGAAACTGCGTCAGCGAAAATAACTGACGGCAAAGCGGATTTCGGCAGTCTTGTAAGACAGATAAAAGACAGTGACAAAAGAAAAGAAACGGCAAGAATAATTTCTGACGATTATATTGCCGACGCATATAAAAATGTTATACGTCTTGTTGTTATTGTGGTACTGTCTGTCATAATATTCATTATTACCGTTCTTACAGTAAGGGCGGTGACGGCAGGACAGACAGAAACGGAAAATTCCAAAGGTTCAAATATTCTGGGAGGAATATTTGGAATAATTACGGGAGCGGTCATATTGTTTGTGATATCCGTTTTATTGAGGCTTTATTGTGTTACGGGAGACAATGAAACGTTGTTTTTCAATAATGAAGCTGTAGAGAAAACGTATATTTTCAGATATGTCTATGATTTCCTGAAACTCTGAGGAATTTTGATTTTTTAAGAAAAAAAGTATATTGAAGTTTGTAAGTTATTTTATTGAACTTCGGAGAGATTTACTATATTTACGTGAGAATATTTTACGGAGATACAGTAAAAATAATTACAGGGGGAAAAGTCTGATATGATAATGTGCAGTAAATGTAAAAAAAGACCTGCGGTTGTGTTTATTACTTCCGTTCAGGGAAACGAAAAGAAGAATGAAGGACTTTGTCTGATGTGTGCGAAAGAGCAGAAAATTCCGCAGGTATCGGAGTACATGGAAAAATTCGGTATAACCAATGAGGAAATAGACCAGCTTTCAGACCAGATGATGAGTATGCTCGACGGTGACAGTTTTGAAATGGGCGGTTCAGGTCTTATGCCTGACTTTATTTCAAATATGTTCGGACTCGACGAATTTGAAAACAAAAATGACGACAAATCCGGAAGTATTGAATCAAAGAATAATCCTGAAAAGAAACCAAACGGTGAAAAACGTGGTCTTTTTGGTGGTAACAAGCGTGAAAAGAAGTCCAAGGAACTTAAATTCCTCGGAAGCTATTGCACCAATCTTTCACAGAAAGCCGCAGACGGTGAACTTGACAATATTGTAGGACGTGACAAGGAAATTGCACGTGTGGTACAGATTCTTTCAAGAAGAACAAAAAACAATCCGTGTCTTATCGGTGAGCCGGGTGTGGGCAAGACTGCAATTGCGGAGGGAATAGCAC
Organism: Ruminococcus sp.; assembly: GCA_017622635.1. GTDB lineage: Bacteria > Bacillota > Clostridia > Oscillospirales > Ruminococcaceae > Ruminococcus. The sequence continues at coordinate 7,955 of JAGAQS010000004.1, forward strand.
AGCGTATCAATGACGGAAAAGTCCCTTTCAATCTTGCCGACAAGAAAGTTTATCTGCTTGACCTTACAGCACTTGTTGCAGGTACACAGTTCAGAGGACAGTTTGAAAGTCGTGTGAAAGGTCTTGTTGACGAGGTAAAGCGTGAGGGAAATATTATTCTCTTTGTTGACGAGGTTCACAACCTTGTCGGAGCAGGCGATTCAGAGGGTTCAATGAACGCCGCAAATATTTTAAAACCTGCTCTTTCGAGGGGGGAAGTTCAGGTCATAGGTGCAACTACTTTCAGTGAATACAGAAAGTATATTGAAAAGGATTCCGCACTTGAAAGACGTTTCCAGCCTGTAACCGTAAATGAACCGACTGTTGAGGAAACAGTAGATGTACTTCTCGGAATAAAGAAATATTACGAAAATTACCACAGAGTGCATATTTCTGACTATTTAATAAGAGTCTGTGCCGTACTTTCGGAAAGATATATAACAGACCGTTTTCTTCCCGACAAGGCTATTGACCTTCTTGACGAAGGTTGTGCAAGGGCGTGTATACGTTCTCCCGAAATTGCCGAGTACGATAAGCTTAAAAAGGAAATAACTGTTTTAGAGGGAATGGAAAAGAGTATTTCTGAACAGAGTGAACCCGATTACAAGGCACTTGCCGAAGTAAAGGGAAAACTTATCCATGCCCGTGAAGAAGAAAAGGCACTTAAGGAAAAGGCTGAGAGTGTTCAGGTTACAGAAGAAGATATTGCAAAGGTTGTTGAACTCTGGACGGGTATACCCGCAAACAAGATTGCAGAAACAGAATTCCTCAAAATCGCAAAGCTTGAGGGTGCTTTGAAAAAGAGAATACTCGGACAGAATGAGGCTGTTGAAACTCTTGCAAGAGCTATCAAGCGTACAAGAGTACGTTTAAATAAACGCCGTCGTCCTGCATCATTTATATTTGTAGGACCTACGGGTGTCGGAAAGACTGAACTTGTAAAGGCACTTGCTGAAGAAATGTTTGATTCACCCGAACCGCTTATAAGACTTGATATGACGGAATATATGGAGAAACATTCTGTTGCGAGAATGATTGGCTCGCCTCCCGGATATGTGGGATATGACGAGGCAGGACAGCTTACGGAAAAAGTACGCCGTCGTCCCTATTCGGTAATACTTTTTGACGAAATCGAAAAGGCTCACCCAGACGTTATGAATATACTCATGCAGATTCTTGACGAGGGAAAAGTTGACGATGCACATGGCAGAACAATAAATTTTGAAAATACAATTATCTGTATGACATCAAATGCAGGTTCAACAGATAAAACGCTTGGTGTAGGTTTCAACAGGACTGAAAACGAAATTTCACGTGATAAGGCAATGAAAGGACTCAGAGAATTTTTGCGTCCCGAATTTATCAGCCGTATAGACGAAATAGTTGTTTTCAGACAGCTTGACAAGAAAGATTTTGCAAGTATTGCTTCACTCATGCTTGACGAAATGATTGAACCGCTTTCGGAAAAGAATATCAGTATAAGTTATGACAGCAAGGCACTTTCTCTTATTGCCGACAAGGCTTACGGAAAACCGTACGGTGCAAGAGATATACGCCGTGTAATCAGACAGGATATTGAGGACAGAATAGCCGAAATAATAATTGAAAAGGCTTCTGAAATAAGCGGTGTTGACATTTCTGCCGACGGTGATAAGCTTGTTGTCACTGCAAGGGACAAAAAGGAGCAGTAAAAAAATGAAGTTTAAATTAACATCACTTTTGATGGTTCTTTGTGTGTGTGCCTGTTCGTGCGGAGACAAGAAAGATTCCTCATATACAAGCCCCGAAAGTTCGGGACAGTCATCAATAAAGGGGATAGAAACCACTGAAAAGGTTGCAGAAGTCCCCGACAGTTCAGAGGCTATAAAAAACAAGTTCAAGGACGTTCCCGATGCCGAGAGCGGTCCGCTGATAAGTGTGAACAATGTTAAGGCAAAAGCAGGGGAAACGGCGGAAGTGACCGTTTCCGTAAAAGGTGCTGACCTTAACTGGAGTATGTGCGGTATACATCTTACTTATCCGAATGTGCTTGACTGTGTTCGTGACGAAAAAGATACAAGTTCCGTGAAATTTGAAAAGGGTGTGGCATCGGAATACAATACGGGTTTTATTTCTCTTGAATGTGAATGGCAGAACGGTACGCCCGAAGAACTTATGGAAAAGAATCTCGGTGCGTTGTTCTTCACGGTAATGTTTAACGGAAACGACGGACAGGACGGAGATATTGCCACTTTCTATTTTGATGTTCCCGAAGATGCAAAGTCAGGGACAGTTTACCCGATAGATTTATATTATATGGAAACTGATATGTTCAGGAATACTGAGGGTGATATGTCACTTGAAAAATATGCTTTTGAAAATTTTCAGGCGGGTTCAATAACTGTCGAATAATAAAATTTAAAGGGGAACGTTTAGTTCCCCTTTTTTACTGCATATTCTGTAATGCCGTATCAACAGCGTTTTTGTCAAAACCTATTACAGTAGTTTTGCCGATTACTGTTACAGGAAGTGAACACTGCCCCGTCATATTTACAACACGGCGTGAATTGAATGGGTCATGTGCGTTGATTGTACGGAATTGTACACCTTTTTTGTCAAGATAGTGTTTCATTCGTCTGCACCATATGCAGTGTTCGGAAAAATATACCTCAACCATTTTTATTCTCTCCTTTCAATAATACTGATAAAACGGTTATCTGTAATCATATTATTGTCGGATATGAACAGTATTATTCAAAGTTTTTCTATTTTTCTATCTGACATTCAGGGTAATAGTGTTCAAGGATTTCACGCCATGTCTTTCCTTCGGAAGCCATTGAGTTTGCACCGTACTGACTCATTCCCACACCGTGACCGAAACCTTTTGTTGTTATAACGGCTGTTTCTCCGTCGTAATTTATTTCAAAACACGCCGAACGCAGTCCGAGAGCCTCCCTTATATCATTTCCGCTTACTTTGAAGTCACCGACCATAGCTGAAAGAACCGTTCCCGAATCAGATACGGTGTTTATTTTAATCCATGAAGTGAAATCTTCGGACAAGACTATTCCCGAAAATTTTTCTGCGAGTATCTGACGCAGTTCTTCTTTTCTGTATCGTACTTCTTCGAGATATTTCGGGGCTGAGGTGTCATAACTGCTGTCAACAGGTATAAGATAGTCAATAGCAGTTCCCCATGCGTTTTCGGCACTTTCCGTCTTTCCCGACGACATTGAATGGAATGCCGAAATAATCGGCTCGTCCCCGTAAGTAATTATATATGGCAGAACATCGTTTACAGCGTCGGCTATTTTGTCGTAATATACATCAAAGTTATCACCGTAATACTGCATTGCCTGATTTTTTGTGAAATACCCCTGATATTTTGAAGTGTCGTTTGAGAAATCCGCTCCGCAGAGTTCAGGGGTAGGGTCTGAACGTTCACGCAAACGCTGACGTTCCGCATATGTATGTGCGGCGACAGCCTGTGCCTTGAGTGCGTCATTCTCGAAAGTTGCAGGCATTTCCGCACATACAGCACCTATAACATAGTCTTTTTCGTCAACTTCAATCAACTCTCCCGTCGATATATCAAGAACTTTGTAGGGTTCTCCCGTATATGACGAAACGGTTTTGCTTTCGTTCTTTTTAACGTCTGAGACAATTTCGGGGACTGCCTCCGCACCCTTTGAGAAAAATACAGGTACGGCAGGAAGAAAAACAATTGAAACTGCCATGAACAGCAGTGCGGAAAAATATCTTTTCATTTTCACATTTACCTCACACTAAAGTATTTGACATAATGTCTGATATGGTGTATAATTAATTATGAATATATTTAAGGAGTGTTGTTATTATGCCATCTTTGATTTCAGGTTCTAATATTACAAATTTATGCAGTCAGCTTTACGAAAATTCCAGAATCGAATCAGGTCTTTACGATAAATATCATGTTAAAAGAGGTCTGCGTAACAGTGACGGCACGGGTGTTGTTGCAGGTATAACAAATATATGCAATGTTCACGGTTATGTACTTAACGAGGGCGAAATGGAAGCAATTCCGGGACAGCTTATCTATCGTGGATACAATATAAATGACCTTGTCGCAAATGTTGAGGAAGAAAACCGTTTCGGCTATGAAGAGACTGCTTTTCTTCTGCTTTTCGGTCATCTTCCCACAGAAAAGGAACTTTCTCATTTTACGTCTTATTTATCTTTGAAACGTGACCTTCCGAGCGGTTTTGTTGAGGATATGATTCTGAAAGCACCTTCAAAAAATATCATGAACAAGCTTTCACGTTCCGTGCTTGCACTTTATTCATATGACGACGAATGTGAAAACAAGGGTCTTGAAAATGAAATGCGTACAGCGGTAAGCCTTATCGCAAAACTTCCCGTTATAATGACTGCGGCTTATCAGGTAAAAAGACGTGTGTTTGACAATCAAAGTATGATTATGCACCCGATTAATTATGAGGAAAATACTGCACAGTGTATTCTCTCACTTCTCCGTCCCGACAGGCAGTATACAAATGATGAGGCACAGATGCTTGACCGTCTGCTTATGCTTCAGGCTGAACACGGTGGCGGTAACAACTCAACGTTTACCTGTCGTGTGCTTACTTCTTCGGGAACAGACCCCTATTCAGCATATGCCTCCGCTATATGTTCCCTCAAAGGTCCACGTCACGGCGGTGCAAATTTAAAGGTTATTTCTATGCTTGACAATTTCAAGGCAAATATAAAAAACTGGAACGACGAGGGGGAAGTTGCGGACTATATGCGTAAAGTTATACGCAAGGAGGCAAATGACGGTTCAGGTCTTATTTACGGTATGGGTCACGCTGTATATACTGTTTCTGACCCCCGTGCAGTGATTCTCAAGAAAAAAGCCTTTGAACTTGCAAAGGGCAGGGAAATTGAAGCAGAATTCCGTTTACTTGAAACCGTTGAACGTCTTACACCCGAAATATTCACGGAAGTCAAGGGCAGTACTAAGACCATGTGTGCAAATGTCGATATGTATTCGGGACTTGTATACAGAATGCTCGGTATTCCCGACGAACTTTTCACACCTCTTTTTGCAATTGCACGTATGTCGGGCTGGGCTGCTCACCGTATGGAAGAAATACTGACCGGAAACAGAATTATACGTCCTGCATACAAGGCAGTTGCAAAGGAAAAAGAATATGTCAGGATAACTGAAAGAAAATAAAAATTCAGTAGTTGATAAATGAAAATCATAAAATTATTTACGGTAATTTTTACGGCTGTATTCTTTCTTACGGGTTGTGTGTTCAGTTCAAGCATTGACAACCTTATGACACCCCCGAAACTAAGTGTTGAACAGGAACAGATTTACAATGCGTTGACAGATGCGGCGGGAACGTCCATAAGTCTTAAATATCCTAAGTCGGGGAAATATCTCTCGGCTTTCATAATTGAGGATATTGACGGAGACGGTGGAAATGAAGCTGTTGTTTTCTATGAAAAGACAAGTATTGCCGTTGAGGAAAATACCCTGAGAATAAATATACTTGACAGTTCAGACGGTAAATGGCGTTCGGTCTGCGATACACCTGCAAAGGGTGCGGAGATTGAAAAAGTCATGATTTCAAAGCTCGGTTCAAATGACCGTATGAACCTTATCATAGGGAGCAGTCTTATAAACCGTTCTGAAAAGAACGTGTCAATATACAGCTACGTTGACGGCAGTATTGAGGAAACTTTTTCCGAATCGTATTCTTTTATAGACGTTACAGACCTTGACCAAGACAATGAGAATGAATTTCTTCTGTTGTCAGGTTCGTCGTCGGGTTCACTTGCCGTTGCGGAGGCATATAAACTGAACAGTGACGGGATATATTATAAATACAGCCGTAAACTCAGCGGAAGCTTTACTGAATTTGAC
>JAGAQS010000190.1 GCA_017622635.1 Ruminococcus sp.
AAACCACTTTGTAAGTGTATCTGTATATAAAGAATAGCTTGTGAGCCAGTTAAGTGCAGGGAAATGACGCTTATACGCAAGGGAGGAATCAAGACCCCAGAAAACCTTTACTATTCTGAGTGTTGCCTGTGAAACAGGTTCTGAAATATCACCACCGGGGGGAGATACTGCACCGATTACAGACAATGTGCCTTCACGTCCTTCAGTACCGTTTGAAATCACACGTCCTGCACGTTCATAGAACTGTGCGAGACGGCTTCCGAGATATGCAGGATAACCCTCATCACCGGGCATTTCCTCAAGTCGTCCCGACATCTCACGCAGAGCCTCTGCCCAACGTGACGTTGAATCAGCCATAAGTGCGACCGAATAACCCATGTCACGATAATACTCAGCAATTGTGATGCCCGTGTAAACGGACGCTTCACGTGCGGCAACAGGCATATCGGAAGTATTTGCAATAAGAACCGTACGCTCCATAAGTGACTTGCCTGTGTGTGGGTCAATAAGTTCGGGAAACTCATTAAGAACGTCTGTCATTTCGTTACCACGTTCACCACAGCCGATATACACAATAATGTCAGCGGCTGCCCACTTTGCAAGCTGATGCTGTGTAACCGTCTTACCGCTTCCGAAAGGTCCGGGAATTGCCGCAACACCGCCCTTTGCTATAGGGAAAAGACAGTCAACAACTCTCTGTCCTGTAACAAGTGGCATATCGGGTGACAGCTTTTTTCTGTATGGTCTGCCACGTCTTACCGCCCACTTCTGAAACATTGATAACTCACGTTCGCCCTTTTCAGTTTCAAGTACACACACAATATCGTCTACATGAAACTCCCCTGCGGAAATCTTTTTAACGACACCCTGAATACCGTTAGGCACAAGTATTTTGTGTAAAACTATATCCGTTTCGGGAACTGTTCCGATTATGTCACCGCCTGTAACTTTGTCACCCTCTTTTACTGTCGGTGTGAACTGCCACAGTTTTTCCCTTTTAAGTGACGGTACTTCAACACCTCTTTTCAGATTGTTACCGCAGATTTTTCTTATATCGTCAAGCGGTCGCTGTATACCGTCAAAAATACTGCCGATAAGTCCCGGACCGAGTTCGACGCTCATCGGTTCACCCGTTGAAACAACCTTTTCACCCGTGCCGAGACCTGCTGTCTCTTCGTAAACCTGTATTGACGCACGGTCTCCGTGCATTTCTATAATTTCGCCTATAAGCTTCTGTTCGCTTACACGCACAACATCAAACATATTTGCATCTCTCATACCCTCCGCAACTACGAGAGGTCCTGAGATTTTTACAACTGTTCCTGTACTGCTCATTTTTATAAATCGCCTCAATTCTTCAGTATATCAGAACCTACAGCCTTTTCAACCGCTTCATGTACGGCTCTCATTCCGTCGCCCGTATTTCCCTTTATGGCAGGAATAAGAACAATAGACGGTAAACGGCTGTTACGGTATTTGTTTATTGTATCACTCACCAGTGCCGCAGCAGGTTCAGTAATATAGATTACTGCAAAATCATTTTCCGCAAGCCTTTTTATGAGTTTTGAAATTTTCTGCGGTTCGGTCTCACGGAAAACGGAAAGTCCCAATGCTCCGAATCCCGAAACGCTTGCACTGTCTCCGATTACTGCCACTTTATACATATAGTTTTCTCAGCCTTTCCGTAATTGTCTCAATGTCCGCACCGCTTTCACGGCAGACCGAAATTATACGCAGATTCCTTATTTCAGTTTCCTTTGCAATATAGTAGGCAATAAGCGGTTCAACACCGAAAGCCTGTAAACGTGCTGTTTCTGCGAGTTCCGTAACCATATCATCACAGTACTTTTCAAACTGTGCGGGACTTTCTTTCAGAAGCTGTCCCATTTCAGCATAAGGCGTATGTTCAAGAAAACTGATG
>JAGAQS010000191.1 GCA_017622635.1 Ruminococcus sp.
GCATGATTCTTACAAACTTCCTCGGCAGACTTGCCCCACAGGTCGTCACCATGCGTTCAATCTGTTTTTTATTTACAACCGGCATAATTCCTGCCTCAATCGGTACGTTTATACCTGCGATTGCCGTCTTTTCACGAAATTCATAAAATACCGAATTGTCAAAAAACAACTGACTGATAAGATGTGACGCACCTGCTTCCACTTTCTTTTTGAGGTTGATTATATCGTCAACAAGTGAATCAGCGTCGGGGTGACATTCAGGATAACACGCACCTGCAATGTCAAAATCACCTTTTGATTTTATATATGTTATCAGGTCACTTGCGTGCGGAAAGTCTGTTTTCGGTTCAATGTCGGGATTTCTGTCCCCTCTCAAAGCGAGTATATTTTCAATTCCCCTGCTTTTTATTTCGTCAAGGGTTGCGGAAATTTCACTCTCCGTATAGTTGATACAAGGCAGGTGAATCATTGGTGTTATACCGTTTTCTTTTATTCTTGATGCTACGTCACATGCAAATGTATTGTTACTGCTTCCGCCCGCTCCGAAAGTCACACTGATAAAATCAGGCTTCAGGTCATGAAGTTCATCAAGCGTCTTGTATATAACGTCAACCGAACTTGTCTTTTTAGGCGGAAAGACCTCAAACGAAAAAACCGTTTTTCTGTCAAATATCTCTTTTATTTTCATTATGTCCTCCGAATTTTATTCTATACTCCAATCAATTTCCTCCATGCCGTTTGCACGTAAAAATTCATTTGTCTTTGAAAAATGTCTGCAACCGAAAAAGCCGTTATACGCCGAAAGCGGACTCGGGTGGGCGGATTTGAGTACAAGGTGATTAGGATTTGTTATAAATTTCTGTTTTGCCTTTGCGTCACCGCCCCAGAGTATGAAAACCATAGGCTTTTCACGCTGATTGAGAAGTTTTATAACATCGGTCGTAAATTCTTCCCAGCCTATTCCACGGTGACTTTTAGGAGAGTGTGCCCTCACTGTAAGTACGGAATTAAGCAGAAGTACACCGTCTTTTGCCCATTTGGTAAGCTCTCCGTGTTTTCCGAGATTGTCTATACCGACATCATCTTTGATTTCTTTAAAAATGTTGACAAGTGACGGCGGAGGTATAACACCTTTCTTAACCGAAAAACTCAGACCGTGAGCCTGTCCGTCATTGTGATAGGGGTCTTGTCCTATTATAACGCATTTCACATCTTCATAAGAAGTCAGTTTCATTGCGTTAAAAATATCGTACATATTCGGAAAAACTTTCTGTGTCTTATATTCATTTATAAGAGTCTGCCTGAGTTTAAGATAGTATTCCTTTGTAAACTCATCTTTCAGAAGTTCGTCCCAGTCGTTATTGAAATTTACCATAATTTCTCCTTTTAAGTATTTTCGTCAACAGTATCTTCATAGTATTTAAATTTAACGAGCTTGTTTTTTCTGTATGTGAGCGAACCCTGTTGATTGAAAGGTATAGTTTCGTAGGCTTCCCTTGAACATTCTATACGTATATTCTGTCCTTTTCGTGTTACGAAATGAAGTTCATAGTATTCGTCAATCAATTTAACCTGCCCGTCACTTTCAATAACTCTCAGACGGTCGTCGCTCTTTCTTACAAGTGTTGCCATTTCAACAACCGGAGCTGACGACTTTTTCTGTACAGGCTCTGAATACTCACTGTTCCTTGTTTGTCTGTCATTATCTTCCTGTGAATCTTCTTCAATAAAAAGTGAAATAAATCTTTGAAACGGCTTGTCACCGCCGAAAGTCACGATTATAACAACCACGACAACGGCAATCGCACCGAACATAATAAGTATATTTCTTATCTCCGGTGACATTGTTATCAGTCCTTTCTTTTTACGCTGTCTTTTGTTCTCTTTTTTAATTTATTCCGTTGGGATTCATTTTTGTGAAGTTCAAGCTGTCAGCACACATTTCGTCAATACCCGACTTTGCCTCCCAGCCGAAAATTTCCTTTGCCTTTGAAGCGTCTGCATAACAGGTGGCAATGTCACCTGCACGGCGTTCCGTGATTTTTTTCGGAATAGCCTTTCCGCAAGCCTTTTCATATGCCGACACAACTTCCAGAACGCTTGAACCCTTGCCTGTTCCAAGATTTACAGCCTCAAATCCACTGTGTTTCATTGCATAATCTATGGCACACACATGACCGCTTGCCAAATCCATAACGTGAATATAGTCTCTCACGCCTGTACCGTCGGGGGTGTCATAATCGTCACCGTAAACACTGAGCTGTTCAAGTCTGCCCGAAGCGACCTGTGCAATGTAAGGCACAAGATTATTCGGAATACCGTTGGGGTCTTCACCTATGAGTCCGCTTTTGTGAGCGCCGATGGGGTTGAAATAACGGAGGGCAACCGCACTGAATCCACTGTCCGCAACGCAAACGTCACGGAGAATCTGTTCAATCATAACTTTTGTATAACCGTAGGGGTTGGTGGCAGAAGTAGGCATATCCTCTGTATACGGTGCTTTGTTGTTCATGCCATAAACCGTTGCAGACGAAGAAAAAACAATCCTCTTACAGCCGTTCTCACGCATAACCCTGAGAAGAACCAACGTTCCGTGAATATTGTTTGTGTAGTATTCAAGCGGTTTTCTGACCGACTCACCGACAGCTTTAAGTCCCGCAAAGTGTACAACCGCATCAATTTCATTTTTGCCGAAAACCTCTGAAAGAGCGTTATAGTCGCATATGTCGGCATTTACAAAAGTAACATCTTTACCGCTGATTTTTTCGATTCTTCCGACTGCCGCTTCCTTTGAATTACTGAGGTTGTCAACAATCACAATTTCATAACCGTTTTCAAGAAGTTCAACGCACGTATGACTTCCTATAAATCCCGTGCCTCCCGTAACAAGAATTTTACCCATAAAAAATCCTCCTAAAAAATTTCTATACTTTCTATTATATTATATTTTCGTGGTTTTTGCAAGATATAATTGAAAATTTCTTATAAATATGTTATAATTATAAAAATAAATCATACGGAGGAAAATATGCAGAAAATTCTCGGTTATATGCGAAAAGCCGTTCAGC
>JAGAQS010000192.1 GCA_017622635.1 Ruminococcus sp.
ATGATTTTATCGAGGGTGACAGATTTTTCCATAACGCCGCCTCCAATTAAAATGGCAGGTGTGCCGCAGATACTGATCCGCCGCACACCTACTGACGTATTACGATTTTATGCCGAACGGAATCAGTTATTCCTCAACAGTACCGTCTTCAGCGGGGGCTTCTGCAACCACTTCCGCGGGAGCTTCGGTGAGTTCTTCTTCCGCAACGTCTTCCTCGGGAAGGGTAGCCTTGATAGAAAGGCTGATCTTCTTGGTATCGTAGTTGATTTCGATAATTTTCGCATCAACCTGATCGCCGACCTTCAGAACGTCGCCCACCTTCTCAACGCGCTGATTGGCGATTTGAGAGATATGGACAAGACCGTCGATTCCGGGGATTACGGAAACGAAAGCACCCCCAGTACTGCCATTGGTAGCAGTGTATCGGTGACAGGACCGCTTGCATGAAATTCATTGACGATAGACAGTGCAGGGGCGGGAGCGGTAGCAAGTGCAATACTGCCGAATACGAAAGCGAGATATATTGGTATACCCGTAAATTTGAATATTATACCGAAAACAAGTGTCACAAAAAAGAATGTTCCCAATGACTGCGTTAAAGTGGTGACGATAAGTCCCTTACCGTAATTTTTCAGCTTTTTCCAGACAAGTTCCGTTCCGAGCATCAACCCAAATGCACACTGCATCCACGTTACAGTAACTTTGTACCACGACGCATTTAAAACTTCCTGAGACATGATTCCAAATGCGTGAGGTCCGAAAAACATTCCGATAATCAGCCAGCCCAGAATAGACGGAAGTTTTAGTTTTGATATTAATTTCCCTGCGAGCATTGCCAGTGCCAGCACGGCAATCCATCTTAAAAGCAACATTATTTTTCATTACCTCCTCTGGCAATTCCATAAAGCATAAAGTTTAACATTTTCGGCAGGTTTGTTTCATGTTTGTTTACCTGTTCGTCAAGCGACATATTCTGACTGCTGAAATATCCGTTGAACATACGCTGTATCAGTCTGAAATATTCGACCGCTTCATTTTCGGTTATTCCGTCACGCAGTTCAACATTTGAAACTACCGAACGATATACCGTTTCGTTAATTTCATAAAACGGCTGTAATATTTCTTTTATTTCGTGCCATAAATGTTTTTGTGGCTGTAATACAGCTTCAAAAAATATGTGGGCTTCGTGAGGGTATTCCCTGAAAAATGACATTCTTACGTTCATATACTTCACCAAATCGGATAAACAGTCACTTTCTTCAATCAGACTGACAAACCTCTTTCGGCTTTTCTCCATAAATTTCAGATAAAGTGCGTCTTTGTCCCTGAAATTGTGATATATAAGCCCTTTGTTTATACCGCTTTTACAGATATTGTTTAAAGAACTGCCGACATAACCGTTTGTACCGAATTCAGTTATTGCCGTTTTCATAATTTTTGATACTGTCAACTCTGTTTTTTCCGATTTTTTCATAATGACCTCCAATGTTAAACTTATATTTATATCATAACATAAATTGACCGAGTGGTTAATATTGTTTTTGGTTTTTCATAAAATTTTCACAATCATACTGTTTTCAGTACAGTGTCAGATAAAAAAAGCGACTGAGATTTATCTTAGTCGCTTTGCAGGCAATTTATTCTATTCAAGGTAGGTCACATAGTCGGAATTATAGTACTCCCAGCTATCCGCATCAACTAACCCTTCGCCGTAATCTACTCGGTTGTTTTTTACGGCAAAATCACTGTACCAGCCGTCTACAACATACATACGACGGCTTGTATCAATTTCACCGTACGGTCTGTCCATATAAAGTGTATTATCAGTGAAAATACAATGATACCCCCAGCCGTCAACCTGTTCATGAAGTTCAAAAGCCGCAACGATTTCAGGGTTATTATTGCGATAACCTATATTATTGTGAATGTTCACATCATTACCTGCAATATCCACAAAACTTCCCGCATAATTTTCACCTGTCATTCCGTCGCCGTAAAAAGTACAGTTCATGATTTCAGTACCTGTTGTATATTCTTTTACGTCAATATGTTCGGCAGAAATATTTTTAAATGTACAGCCGTCTACTGTATTGTAATCGCATTTGTAATCAAATCCGCTGACTGATTCGGCACTGCCGATATACACACCCTCACCGTAGCCGTGAGTTACAATTCCTGTATCATGAATATACGAATCCTTTACCGTACAGTAGGAACTTCCGTCACGAATGGCAATGGCTTCTGAGCCGATATTGTACACTTCACAGTTTCGGATAATAGAATGACTGGAGTTGTCAAGAACGATACCTTTTTGTGAAGTTGTGATTTTCAGGTTTTCAAGTATCCAATAATCGCCTGTGATTTGGATTACATAACCGTTTTCCGCACTTGTTCCCGTAAAAATCGGTGGATTTTGCGGGTCGGCAGCGGTAAGTATAATAGGTGCATCTTTTGTACCCTCGGCAGAAGTGTCAATTTTCTGTGCCCCTTGGTACGTTGTATAGTCATAGATTCCGCCTGCGACACGTATTATATTTCCCGCTTCTGCGTTACGCATGGCAACGAAAAGTTCTTCTGTTGTTGAAACGTCGATATAATTCTTTGACGTTTCGGATATAAGTTCATGTTTCATAATACAGAGGTCAAACGAATCAAGTTTATTGTCTTGACAGAGGTCACCTGCTTTCATGTCGGCAAGTGACACATCAGGTACGGCAAGAATCCACTTTTGCAGTGTAACAACATCTGCAATTGAAAATTCACCGTCTGCGTTGACATCACCACTTATTACGGTATCTGTATTTTCCGATTCAAGTGCATATGATTCATTGTTTGTGACTGTGCAAAGGTTCAATGAAAGTACAGGTGCGGAAACAACTGCGGATAATTTGTGTTTCATATCTATATGCCTCCTTTTACAATCAAATATTTCTGTTATTAATTATAACATGGGATAACAGAAATTTCAAGTAAAAATCAAGAACGGAGGTATATTTCAAATTGGGTATTAATGAGCCGTAACGCCGTAAATACTTTTTTTCCTGTACTGTATTTCTCCCGATTTTCTCATAAATACCGTATAATCGGCAACTACAATCAATGCACAGACAATCCATATAATCGGCTCTAAAATACAGATACCAAAATACCCGAGTTTTTCGGCAAGTACAGTGGCAGCAATAATTTTCAGTAAAAATTCCACAATGCTTGCACTTATGGGGACGAGTTTTCTTCCGACTCCCTGTAAACTGCTTCGCAGTGTGAGCAGTACACCGAGAACAAAGAAAAAGGAGATGTTCCAGATAATGTATTTTGATGCGGACGAAATAACGCCTGTATCTGTTG
>JAGAQS010000023.1 GCA_017622635.1 Ruminococcus sp.
CGATACCGCCTGTAAACAGAACAGCGTCGAGACCGTTCATAACAGCGGCATACGAACCTATATACTTCTTGATTTCGTATACAAGCATATCTGAAACGAGCTGGGCTCTTTCATTGCCGTGAGCGGCTGCGTCGGTAATGTCACGGTTGTCCGAACCTATACCGGAAACACCGAGAAATCCTGACTTTTTATTCATGTATTCACTCATCTGTGAAGCCGTGAAACCGTGCTTGTCTGCAACGAATGTTACAGCGGACGGGTCAACCGCACCTGTACGTGTTCCCATTACAACGCCGTCGAGGGGAGTGAATCCCATTGAAGTATCAACTGATTTACCGCCGTTGACTGCTGTGATTGAAGAACCGTTGCCGAGATGACATGAAACAATTTTGAGGTCTTTTATATCCTTGCCCATAGCTTCAGCGAGAGCAGCGGAAACGAATCTGTGTGAAGTACCGTGGAAACCGTACTTTCTTACATGGAGGTTTTCATAATCCTCATAAGGAAGTCCGAACATATAAGCCTTGGGGGGCATTGTCTGGTGGAAAGCCGTATCAAATACAACAACCTGCGGAACATTTTCGGGTATAACCTTTTTGCAGGCACGGAGAGCAAGTGCGTGTGCATGGTTGTGAACGGGGGCGAGTTCACGGAGTTCGTCGATTTTGTCTATAACTTCGTCGGTAACAAGTACGGACTTGTCAAAAACATCTGCACCCTGCACGATTCTGTGACCGACAGCGGAAATTTCGTCCATACTGTCAATAACTTTTGCGTCACCTGTTGTAAGAGCTTCAACAAGTTTCATAAAAGCTTCTGTGTGTGTAGGGAAAGAACAGTCGGCATCAAATGACCTTCCGTCTCCTGTCTTGTGTGAAATATGACCGTCGATACCGATTCTGTCGCAGTTGCCCTTTGCAATTACGCTTTCGTCGTCCATATTGATAAGCTGGTACTTGAGTGATGAACTTCCTGCGTTAACAACTAAAATAATCATTGAATATTCACAATCCTTTCAAATTAAATATTGCATATTATAATTATATACTTTTTTCCGTAAAATGCAAGACCTTTTACGAAATTTATTCAGTTAAATTTATAAAAAAGGAAAAAAGTAAACAAAGGATTCCATAAAATTACAAATAATATGTACAATAAATGAAATTTTTCCGTTAAACATTGAAATTTGTGAAAAGAGGTAGTAAAATGAAAATCAGCGGTATTATCTGCGAGTATAATCCGTTCCATAACGGACATCTTCACCATATACGTGAAACAAGAAAAAACGGTGCTACACATATCGTTGCAGTCATGAGCGGAAACTTCGTTCAGAGGGGTGACGTTGCCGTCATGGATAAACTGGAAAGGGCAAAACTTGCGGTTCGTTCAGGTGTTGACCTTGTAATTGAACTTCCCGTACAGTACTGTCTTTCCTCGGCGGAAAATTTTTCTGCGGGTGCGGTGTGGCTTCTTGATTCGCTCGGAGTTGTTGATGAACTGTCTTTCGGCAGTGAGTGCGGAGACATAAAGAAATTATATAATGCTCTCGCCACTATACAGAAAGTCGCCCTTTCGTGTCATGACGAAATAATAAATATCATGGAAAAGGGTTATACTTATCCAAAGGCACTAAATTCCGTTATGAAAAGTTTCGACCCCCTGTCAGCTGCAATTATTGAAGAACCGAACAACCTGCTCGCCGTTGAGTATCTGCGGTCAATGATGAAATTTTCCTCAAAGATGAAACCGTTTACAGTAAAGAGAACAGGCACGGCACATGACGGTGTTGCAAGGTCGGGAAATATAACAAGTGCATCTGACATAAGGAGCATACTTCTGGAAGAAGAACGTATTTCGCTTATACGTCCCTATACAACGGAATTATGGGGCGACGCTCTCGAAGATGCAATGTATAACGGAGAAATTGCCTCACTCAGCAGGCTTGAAAGGGTTATGCTGTACAAGCTCCGTACGTCGTCACCGCAGGAGATTTCTCTTATAAATGATGTGGGACAGGGACTTGAACACAGAATATACGGTGCAAGAATGGCAGGCTCACTTGACGAACTTTTCTTTACCGTAAAAACAAAAAGGTATACAATGGCACGTATCAGGAGGATAATGCTTTCAGTTCTTCTCGGTATAACAAAAGAAGATGTGAAAAGTTTTTCACCTTTCGGCAGAATACTTGCTTTTAACGAAAGAGGCCGTGAAATACTTGCACAGGCGAAAGGGGTCGCAAAAATTCCCTATGCGTCATCTATTGCAAAGCTTTCACAGCTCGGTGAAACCGCAAAGCGTTTTGCGGACATTGAAATAAGAGCCTCTGACGTTTACGGTCTTTCACTTGGAACAGTGACTTCCGCCCAGAAGGATTACAGGGCAAAAATTATGATAGATATGGAGTAAAAAATGATATCCGAATTTCTGAAAATTACAGCCTTGACGGCTGTCGCAGCGGTAACTTTCACTTCCTGCGGAAACAGAGTAATGCTTATGAACAGTTCAACAGAGGCTGATGCCGATACAATCGAATTTGATGGCAGTTATGTAGAGGGAAAAGAGTACAGGAATCAGGATTCAAATGAGTCCGAACAGTACATTGAAAAGGAAATCACAGAAAACACAACCGAAGAAACTACCGAAGAAGTTACCACAGAACCGACTACCATTGATATTTATAACAATGATTATGAACTGCCGTCAAAAGCAGTGATTGACGATTTTGAAACGGTTTTGCAGAATCCCGAACTTCCGACGGGCTGTGAGATTACGGCACTTACCCAGACACTTAATTTTCTCGGTTTTGATATTGACAAGGTAACAATGTGCGACAAGTATATGAATACTGATTTTAACGGAGAATATACCATGAATCAGTGCTATATAGGTGACCCGAAATCTCATACGGGTTTCGGTTGCAGTGCACCCGTAATATGTAAATCTGCAAAACGTTTTTTCCGTGTTGAAAAATCGGACTGTTATCCCGTAGACCTTACGGGAACTGACTTTCAGGAGCTTTTCTATCAGATTGAACAGGGTCGCCCTGTTATAGTATGGACTACCATGTACCTTATGGACACAAAGCCCGAATATGTCTATACGGCAAAGAACGGTGAAGAAATGTGGTTCTGTACGTATCAGCACTGTCTTACAATATACGGTTATGATTATGACAACGGCGTTGTATATGCGGCTGACCCTCTTGTCGGAAAC
>JAGAQS010000193.1 GCA_017622635.1 Ruminococcus sp.
GAAAAGGAAATAATTCTTGACAGACCTTTTGTTTACTGCATCGTTGACACTGAAACTTATCTGCCCGTATTCATGGGTACACTCATGAATCTTGAATAAACCTGTATTTTCCGTCGGCTTCTGCACACTGCCGACAGAATATATATAAATTTTTTTGGGGTCTCCTATGGGGACAAATCATTAAAAAACCGTATCTTACAAGGTACGGTTTTTTGTGTTGATTAACCTGTTTATATGTGGTATAATATTTAAAGGGGAGTGTCAATATGAACATACACGAAATACTTCACAGACCTGTAGAAAATATGCTGATGACAGGTCACACGGATACAGCAGAAAATATATTTGAGTTCATGCCCGATTACAACAGCTATTTTTTTAAGTTCACTGATAATTTTCTTAAAATTGATTTCTATGAAGAAACGGCACAGCTGCGGTTAAGTATCTGTGAAAACCTTGCATTTCGTGAACTTACCGACGAACCTGACTTTAAAACAACGTGGGTATCAGTTATCAAAATGTTTCTGAAAGACTATGTATATTCAGATTTTTTCATAAAGAAAATAATTCTTTTCAATGCCGTTGAAAACGGGGATTCTTTCATGTGCGACTATGCGGAAGTAGTTTTTTCGGACGGACTGGCAGTTGAAAAGACTTTGAATTTTGACCCGCTGAACTTCTGGGGAATATCGGTTGACAGTAAGAATGAACCGCCTGAAAACGCCATTATAACTGTTATAGAGTGATTGTGTAATTTCCTATGTTTATAATTTTTTTATTCTGTTTTACGGCATACTGTACTGTTTTGTATGCACCTCCGCTGTTGTGGTCTATAAAGCACACAACAAGGTCTGAACGGTCAACCATACTTCTGTTGCATATCTGAATTGCGGACTTGTAGTGTGCTTCTGACGATTCTTCACATATTTCAACCTCGTTGTAACAACATTCAAAATTATGCCTGTGGTCACGGTATGACGCTCTCATATATGGAAGTACAAGCAATGTATAAGTGTTTTGATTACCGTGCGTAACTCTGCTTACCACCGACGAGACAAGCCAGTCAAATTCGCCATTCCGTCCGATAAGAAACTTTACATAACCGTTATTTTTTATAATGTCACGGATAACGTCGGTCAGTCTTTTTTCTGTTTCTTCGGGATTGTCAATTTCCCTGTGACCGAAAAAACTTACAGTATAAACATTCATAGTAAACACCTGTTTTTTCTATAATTATAGCACATAATAATTTTACGGTCAATGTAAAATGCCCCTTTGCGAATGGCAGAGGGGCATATTTTTTATTGTTGTTTTTTATCCTGTCCGTAGGATACTTTTTTTGTTTCGGTCTGCTTGAATGTTATGGGAAGTGTAACGTCTGCCTCAAAAACGTCGCCGTCAATAATTATTTCAAAACTTCCTCCGCAGGCTTCCGTGAAACTCTTTGCGATTGAAAGACCCAGACCGTTTCCCTCGGTTGTACGTGATTCGTCACCTCTTGTGAAACGTTCCGTAATTTCTTCGGGAGTGAACTTTATTTCGTATGATGATATATTTTTAACTGTAATTACGGCGTTGCTGTTTTCTTTTTTAAGAGTGAGATAAATTCTTGTGTTGTCAAGGGAATATTTAAGTGCGTTGTCAATGATGTTCTGTAAAACCCTGTAAAGTTTTTTGCCGTCCGCATAGACGGGTGCTGTGTCGGCAGAAACGGTCTTGCGGATTTCCTTTCCCGATTCTTCTATTCTGTCGGACATATCACCGAGAACCTGTTCAACAAGAATTACAGCGTCAATCATTTCAAAATTTATATCAGTACGGCTTGTCGCCTTTGCAATATCGAAAACGTCAGAAACTATTTCTTAAAGTCTTTCCGACTTCTTTTCAAGAATATTTACATAGTCTCTTGCAAC
>JAGAQS010000194.1 GCA_017622635.1 Ruminococcus sp.
GCTTTCAGACATATCAAGACAGTCCTTTCGTTTTTTATACGATTTTTTAATATTCAAGCGTGAATTTCCATGAACAGCAACATGTACTGTCATTTATATCGGGGTAACAGCTGAGACATTCGCATGAAATACGGCTGTCAATTACCTTTGCAAACTCCGAGTATTCAATTATTCCTACTGATTTGCACGGGTGATACTCCATATTTTTACGTTTTCTTGCCGTCTGGACAAAACATTCAATATTTTTGTATATAAGTACATTTTCGTCAACAGTTATTTCAGCCGTGTTTATATTGGCATAGAAACGCAGTGAAAGTGCCTTTGCGAGACCGTCAAGTCCTGCCTGTTCGGGAAGATTAAGAAATTTTTTTATTCTCCTTGCCTCCGCCACTGTAAATACTTTCCATGCCTCCGCGTCACGCAACATTGCTTCGTCCATTCCTCGACTTTTTTCTACTGCCTGAAACCATGAACCGTCAATTGCAAGCCAGTTTTTTGAATAAATCTGAATGAGACGGATAAGGTCGTCTTTTGACATTGATTTCAGTATGTCATCACTAAGCATTTTTTCTTTCCTCCTGATTTTGTTATGATATACTGATTTTATCACGGTTTTTTCTTCCTGTCAAGGCTTTTTTATTATATATCTTTCGATAATGATATAAGATATTGAAAAGTATTATAATAACATACAGAACTAATGATATAGATAATTTATATCAATAAAATCTTGCAAATAATTATGATAGTATGTATAATGATTAATAAAATGTATTGGAGGTTCTTGCTATGAAGTACACAGTCGGAGACAGAATAAAATATTTCCGTTTATGCAGAGGTATGAGTCAGGAAAAGCTTGCTCTTAAAGCTGGTCTTAATCCTGCATTTCTCGGACATCTGGAAAGAAATATGAAAAGTCCTACGCTTACAACACTCTCTAAGATAGTGAAAGCACTGGAAATTTCATATGGCGAATTTTTCGATGAAGAAGCAGATGTCAGCGATACCGAAAGCAAAATGTTCTATATGGACATTATCAAAAGAAATATCGAACATCTGTCAGAAGAAAAGCTCAAAACAATGGCTGATATTGTTTTGAAAATGATTGAATTTGCAGAATAATTTTTCGTGCAGATTGTATTGTTGGGTATTTTTTAGTTCCGTTAAGTACGGACATATAAAAAAATCATGAATCAATAATCAAAAAAGGACATTGTCTGAATTTTATTTAAGACAATGTCCTTTTTACATCAGCTCGAAGAAAGTTCAGTATATTTAGATAAAATTATGATTGTGTCAACGGAATCAGTCAGATTTTCCGCACCCTCCTGAACATTGGACAGGATATTACACCATTATGACAGAGAACATTTATAATTGATATTCCGACACGGTTTATATTATTGCAGTACCGATGCGGTTGTTTATATTTCATGGTGATAGCTTTTTAAGGCAGATTTTACCCCGATTAGTCTTCTTATATTATGTTTACGTCAAAACCCGTCACACCGGTACTTCTGATTTTTATTATAACATAGGTTGCTTTTTTGTCAATAAACGTGTCCTGAAATGCTTATTTTTGTCCTGAAACGACAAACAGTTATATAATTTAATATATTAAAACGGTCTGAATGTGAAAAAAACAGGTTGTTTTTTGAAAATTTTATTGGAAAAACTGTTTAAAAGATATTGACAAATGATGAAAAAGTGTGTATAATATGTATATAGAAAAAACGGGGATATTCGGGCGGTTAATTTTAAATTCAGAAAGGTCGTATAAAGTATGAAAAAATCAAGATTTATATCTATGGCTGCGGCTTGTTCACTGTCTTTAACGTCAACAGCTGCTTGTTTATTTAATGTTTCTGCTGCTCAGCAGGACGAAACAAATGACAAAGTTAAAATCATGGCTCTCGGCGATTCCATTACGGACGGTTACTGGACAGGCGGTGGTTACAGAAAGTATTTCTGCTATGAAATGGAACAGAAAGGCTTGTCAAATATTGATATGGTAGGTCCGAAAGGCAGTAATTCGGAATCATTCAATTATAACGGCAGTTCCGTTACATATGACGGAAACTATGCAGGATACAGCGGTTATGCTATTCAGTACATAACAGGTACGGAAACACGTCAGGGTATTCTTGAAACAATCAACAGTGATTACGGCAACGGTAAAAATATGATAGAGGCATATGACCCCGACGTTGTTCTTCTCCAGATTGGTACAAATGATGTTTTAAGTAATTATAACGAAAATATAACTGCACGTCTTGAAAATCTTGTTGACACTATTCTTGAGGATATGGACGGCGAAAACGATTTACTTTATGTTTCCACAATTCCCGACATTAACGTTGCAGAGCGTTATGACTGGCTCTGGTCATATGGTATGTCCTATTCCGCTGACCCCGAAGGCTTTACAAACAAGATTCAGGGTTGTATTGATGAGTATAACGCTTCTATCCGTAACCTTGTAGCAGAAAAGCAGGCAGAGGGTGCAAAAATAGCATTTGCCGATATACACAGCGTTGTAAACCAGAACACAGATTTATATGACGGCGTTCACCCCAATGAACAGGGTTATGCAAAAATGGGCGGTTACTGGGCAGATTTACTTGCCGATACTTATTTTGATGGTGATGTTACCGTTGAAACCACAACCACAACTACAAAAACTACCACCACTACTACTACTGCAAAGGCTACCACCACTACTACTACAACTTCAAAACCCACTTCAACAACTACCACAACTACAGTAACAGAACCTGTAACCACTACAACTACTACTGTTGTTACAGAGCCTGTTGGTGATAAAATTGTACTTGATGATGTGAAAATAGGTGAGTTCTATGACCTTACACCATATAAGAACAGTAATATTTCCGCTGTTTCGTTTGTGTTCAGTAAAGTTCCGCAGTATGGCATGAACGGCGGTGCAGCGTTCGGAAACTGGGAAATGTCCAAGAACTATACGACAGATGATATGGACAGTAATATTCTTACCGTTTCACTTGACAAGAGCTACGATTCAATGGTACTGCATAAGTGGTACGGTGAAACAGAACTTGACTCCGTAATTCTTTACTGTGGCAATTCCGCAGAGGAAATCACAACCACTACATCAAAACCCACCAATACAACAACCACAACAACAAAATCTACCACAACAACGACAACTACAGCTAAGCCTACCACAACTACAACGAC
>JAGAQS010000195.1 GCA_017622635.1 Ruminococcus sp.
AGCCCCCGGTCTTGCTATGCAGAGAATAACGACACGTGAACCCGACGACAGTATGATTGAAATTGCAATAGCCGCTATGAAACCGTGTATTCCTGACGACAAGGAGGAGGACAAGTGGTAAGCCGTGACGTACTTTTCAGGGAATGTGTTTCGCTGATGGACAAAAGCGGTATAGATTCGTCATATTTTGATACACTCTGTATTTTTCAGGATATTCTCAACGACAGAAATCCTCTTTTCAGACCCTCGGAAATTGTCCCCGACGACAAGAAAGAAATTATTTTGAATCTTGTAAAAAGACGTACAGAGGGCTACCCTTTGCAGTATCTTCTCGGACAGTGGGAATTTTACGGTTATACTTTCAAAGTGAATGAAAATGTTCTGATACCCCGTCCCGATACGGAAGTACTTATTGAAAATATCATTGAAATATGCAGAAAAAACAATCTGAAATCACCTAAAATAGCCGATTTGTGTTCGGGAAGCGGTTGTATTGGTATAACGCTTAAAAAGCAGATTCCCGATTCTGAGGTATACGCCGTTGAGATTTCGGAAAAGGCTGTTGAAACAATCAGGGAAAACGCCGAACTAAACAAAGCAGATATAAATATAATAAATGCCGACGTATTGAAACGTGAAACGGCTGAAAGTCTTTCGGAACTTGATATTATAGTATGTAATCCGCCTTATCTTACTCAACATGATATGGAAACACTGCAAAAAGAAGTTACATTTGAACCTGCACTTGCACTTTTCGGCGGTGACGACGGTCTTGACTTTTACAGGAAAATAACTTCAATCTGGAGAAATTCCCTCAGAGACAACGGCTGGCTTGCCTATGAATACGGTGACGGACAGCATGAAGATGTTGGAAAAATCTTGTATAAAAATAATTTTTATAATATAACATTCAGCCGTGATACACAGAATATTATAAGAACTGTGACGGCTCGGAAACAGGAGGAATTATAATGGCTAAAAAGGAACTTGCAAAAAAGGCTTCTGTTGTACGTGTGACAACGAGAGAGGACAGAAGAACCGCACTTGAGGGTGCATTGAAGATGATTGAAAAGAAATACGGTGCAGGTGCTGTAATGCGTCTCGGACAGACAAAGACCCTTGACGTTGATGCAATTCCCACAGGTTCTATGACTCTTGACATGGCTCTTGGTATAGGAGGAGTTCCGAAAGGACGTATTGTTGAAATTTACGGTCCTGAAAGTTCAGGTAAGACTACAGTTGCACTCTCTGTTATTGCACAGGCTCAGAAACTGGGCGGTGAGGCTGCTTTTATTGACGTTGAACACGCTTTAGACCCTGTTTATGCAAAGGCACTCGGTGTAAATACCGATGACCTGCTTGTTTCCCAGCCCGACAGCGGTGAACAGGCACTTGAAATTGCAGAAGCTCTTATACGTTCGGGTGCTATTGATGTAATTGTAATTGACTCTATAGCCGCAATGACTACCCGTGCGGAAATTGACGGCGATATGGGTGATTTGCACGTAGGACAGCTTGCACGTCTTATGTCGCAGGCAATGAGAAAGTTGACGGGTGCAATTTCAAAGTCAAACTGTGTTGCAATATTTATAAATCAGATTCGTGAAAAAATCGGTGTCATGTACGGAAATCCTGAAACAACGCCCGGCGGTCGTGCATTGAAATTCTATGCGTCTGTACGTATAGAAGTGAGAAAGGGCGAAGTTATCAAGAGCAACGGTGAAATCATAGGTGCGTCTACACGCTGTAAGGTTGTGAAAAACAAGGTTGCACCGCCTTTCAAG
Source organism: Ruminococcus sp. (assembly GCA_017622635.1). Lineage (GTDB taxonomy): Bacteria > Bacillota > Clostridia > Oscillospirales > Ruminococcaceae > Ruminococcus. Next base: position 1,785 of record JAGAQS010000195.1, read on the forward strand.
GAAGCAACTTTTGATATGATGTACGGTCAGGGAATTTCAAGAACGGGCGAAGTTCTTGACATGGCTGTTGAACTTGAAATTATCAAAAAGGGCGGTTCGTGGTTCAGCTATAAAGACCAGAAACTTGGTCAGGGACGTGACAATGTAAAGGAACTTCTCAAAAATGATGAGGCACTTATGAAAGAAATCGAGGAACAGATTCTCGCACGCAGGGAGGAAATGCTGAACGGCGGTTCTGAAAAGAATCAGCCGAAAAAGTCAGATGTAAGTATAGATGCCGAAACCGATGACGAAGATATTCTCGCTGATATTGACGAAGATTTTGAGGAGTTCACACCTGCTGAATAATAATGAAAATAACTTCTGTTAAAATTTACAAGGGTACTACCTATGAGGCGGAGATAGACAGTACAAAAAAAATCTATCTCCATGCCGACATTATCGCCGATTTCGATATTCACGAGGGTATGGAACTTGAACGCAGTGAACTGAAAAAAATCATATATGCGTCAAATTTCAGGCGTGCATATCAGTATGCTTTGTACTGTCTGGATTACCGTGATTATTCCGCAAAGGAAATGCGTGAAAAACTTGTAAAGACCTATAAAAATGAAAACCTGTGCGGTGCGGTTGTTAAAAAACTTGAAAGTGCGGGAATAATCGACGACGAACGCTATGCGGAAAGACTGGCACGCAGATATGTTGAAGCGAAAAAATACGGTTTCAGGCGTGCAAAACATGAAATCGTCATGAAAGGTATAGACGAATATCTTGCTGAAGATATTTTACTGCCTTACAGTGAGGTTTTTGGTGAAAACCTTGCCCATCTCATTCAGACAAAATATGCCCGTCTGCTTACAGACAGGAATGACAGAAAATCAATAGAAAAAGTCAAGAGTTCTCTTGTGAGGTACGGATACGGCTTTGATGAGATAAACCGTGCGACAGAAGAATATTTTGACAACATGGAGGGTTGATGTATGCCGATAAAAGTCGGAATGGTGTCGCTTGGCTGTTCAAAGAACCTTGTTGACTCCGAGCGTATGCTTTACAAATTGAAAAATCATGGATATAAACTTGTGACAGAGCCGGGACTTGCCGACATTGCCGTTGTCAATACCTGTGGCTTTATACAGTCTGCGAAAGAGGAGGCTATTGAAACTATTCTCGAACTTGCCAAACTCAAAGCAGACGGTACACTTAAAAAAATCGTTGTTACAGGTTGTCTTTCGGAACGTTATAGGGAAGAAACCGCCGAACTGTTTCCCGAAGCCGACGCCGTTATCGGTATCGGAAACAATAAGGATATAGTTGACGTTCTTGACCATGTTATGAAAGACGAAAGATATATAAATTTTGCTCCGAAACTTGATGCGGAACTTACAGGGGAAAGAATTATTTCAACACTGCCGTTTTTTGCCTATCTTAAAGTTGCGGAAGGCTGTTCAAACTGCTGTACTTACTGTGCGATTCCGCAGATAAGGGGAAAATTCCGCAGTGTACCCATGGAAGAAGTAATCAGAGAGGCTGAATGGCTTGCAGGTAACGGTGTTACAGAACTTATCGTTATAGCACAGGATACCTCACGTTACGGTGAAGATTTGTACGGAGAATCAAAACTCCCCGAACTTCTCCGCCGTCTCTGTAAGATAGACGGTATACACTGGATTCGTACTTTATATTGTTATCCCGAAAGAATCACCGACGAACTTCTTGAAACAATTGCAAGTGAAGAAAAACTTGTCAAGTATCTTGAAATTCCGATACAGCACTGCAACGGTGAAATTCTTGACCGTATGAACCGTTGGGGCAATCGTGAAAGTCTTGAAAACCTCTTTGCACATATCAGGGAAAAAGTTCCGAATGTCATTCTGCGTACAACTCTTATCACGGGATTCCCTGCCGAAACTGAAGAACAGTTCACGGAACTTTCAGAATTTGTAAATAAAATCAGATTTGACAGACTCGGCTGTTTTGCCTATTCTCAGGAAGACGGAACAAAGGCAGGCGGTTTTGACGGACAGCTTGACGACGAAGTAAAACAGCACCGTGCAGACATAATTATGGAACAGCAGATGTTGATAAGTGCCGAAAACAATGAAAAACTTCTCGGAAAGGAATTTGAAACAGTCGTCGAGGGATTTGACCGTTTCGGTGAATGTTGGTTCGGACGTACTGCAATGGACGCTCCCGATATTGACGGAAAGGTTTTCTTTACTTCCGAAAAGTCACTATCAGTCGGTGAATACGTCAGAATAAAGATTACTGATACACTTGATTATGATTTAATCGGAGAGGTGATAGCTGAATGAACCTGCCAAACAAGCTTACTCTGCTGAGAGTTTTTCTCATTCCCTTTTTCCTGCTTTTTATTTACCTGAAAGTGCCGTTTCATTTTCTTATAGCCCTTTTCATTTTTGCGGTTGCGTCGGTTACGGACGCTCTTGACGGAAAAATTGCAAGAAAACGTAATCTTGTAACGAACTTCGGAAAGTTTCTTGACCCCCTTGCCGATAAGGTTCTTGTAATTTCGGCACTGACTGTATTTGTGGAACTTCCCGAAATAAATATGGGTGCAGTGCCTCTTATTATAATAAGTGCAAGGGAATTTATGGTTTCGGGACTGAGACTTCTTGCCGCTGACAGTGGTCTAGTGGTAGCTGCGGGAATGTGGGGAAAACTTAAAACGGCTTTTACTATGGTTTCAATAGTCGTTGCACTTGTATGGCTGAGTGTGTGCCATGATTTTGATTTCAATATTGCTGACAGCCTTAGAAATGCAATGGATAATGTGGTTATTCCTGTGCTTATATGGATTTCAACGGCACTTACTGTAATTTCGGGTTGTATTTATCTGAAAGGCTACTGGCATCTTATTGATTCGGACAAATAAAGGAGGTTTTCAATGAAACACTGTGCAGGACATATAAAATATCTTATTGCAATAAAGGAACTTTCGGACGTTGACGAATATGTAAGAAGTGTAAGTATTGCAAGACATTTAGGTGTATCACGTCCGAGTGTAAGTAAAATGTTGCGTTGTATGGCTAACTGTGGGCTTGTATATGAAGACTTCTGCAACAGCGTTGTCCTTACCTCTGACGGTGAAAAGGCTGTTAATGAAATATTTGCAACTTTCAATGAAGTATATATGTTTTTCCACAACTTCCTCAAACTTCCGCCCGAAGATGCACACGACCATGCCGTGAAGTTTGTGACGGAGTTTCCGCAGGACACCTGTGAACGCCTGAAAGGAATTGTGAAGCGTACAATAAAAAGAAAGAACTGATATTATTACAAAAGACCGGATTTATATAAATCTGGTCTTTTTTTGGCTGTATACCGTATGTCAAAGAATATTTGCGTCAATGTAAAGGAATGTTTGCTTTACTTTTCTGACGGACGGTTATATAATAAACTCATGGAGGTGATAACGGTGAACATAGGCAAATCAATACGCCGTATCAGAACGGAAATCAATATGTCACAGGAAGAATTTGCAAAGATATTTTTTGTAACACGTCAGACCGTATCAAACTGGGAGTGTGAAAAAAGCTATCCCGATTTGAATACAATTGTAAAAATAAGTGACAGATTTGGCGTTTCCCTTGACGTACTTTTAAAGGAGGACAAAAAAACAGTGAATGATATTTCCGAAAAAACCGCACTCGGTCTGAAATGGAACAAAATAAGACAGACTGTATTTTTATCGTTAAGTATAATTGTAATATTTGCGATTGTGTCACTGTCGGTTTACGGCATAATATGGCACGGCAGGAAAAACAAGCTTGAAAATCATTTCAGCGATTCAATATCACTGCTTGGATTTTCGGAAAGCGACGACCGTTATTATATCATGGAAAATAACGGTACAAGATATATTCTTCCGCATCAGGAAATGCCGTCTTTCTGGGATTTTTCAGTGAATTTTCACGCAGAACATCTTGACTGTATTAATGAAACTGATTTGTGCGTTGCTGATATACGAATTTCGGAAGATATGTATTCAATAACGTTTACTGACAGAAAAAGCGGTGAAGATTATTACATTGAAACCGACAGTAAAGGCAGTCCGTTAAATGATGTGGATTTACCCGAATCTGCGGAAAAACTGTATGAAGAAAACACAATTGAAAATATTTTTGAAAATGGCATAAACATATATAACAAAGTTTACGCAGAATGAAAAAAGGACGGTTTAAAAGCCGTCCTTATGATTTTACATATTGTTTCTGTTTTCAAGAGCCTTGTACAGTGTTACTTCGTCCGCATATTCAAGAATACTGCCGACGGGAAGTCCGAACGCAAGACGTGTTACTTTTATACCGAGAGGTTTTAAAAGTCCTGCAATGTACATGGCGGTTGCGTCGCCCTCAACGGTTGGATTTGTAGCCATTATTACTTCCTTTACATTTCCCTGTGAAATACGTGAAAGAAGTTCTTTCACACGGATTTTGTCGGGAGTAACGTTGTCCATAGGCGAAATAAGTCCGTGCAGGACATGATAAACACCGTTGTATTCCCTTGTACGTTCAAACGCCGTAACGTCCTTTGGAGTTTCGACAACACATATAATACTTTTGTCACGTTCTTCCGACGAACATATCGGGCATATTTCCCTTTCGGTAAGATTCTGACAGCATTTACAGCTGTGAACATTGTGTTTTGCGTCTGTAAGAGCCTTTGCAAATTCTTCAACGGCTTCGTCGTCCATAGACATTACATAATAGGCGAGACGCTGTGCGGTTTTCATGCCGATACCGGGGAGAGATGCGAACTTTTCAGCCAGTATTACGAGAGGTAAAGCGTTGTGGTCAGCCATCAGAAAAGTCCGGGAATTGATACACCGCCGGTAATCTTACTCATTTCGGCTTCTGTTGTGGATTCAACGTTGTTGATAGCTTCGTTTACTGCACTGATGATTAAATCCTGAAGCATATCTATATCTTCGGGGTCAACGACTTCGGGCTTGATGCTGAGTGACTTGATTGTCTTTTTTCCCGTGATAACGACTTCAACAGCACCACCGCCTGCTGTAGCGGAAAATTCTCTTTCTTCAATATCTTCCTGAAGCTCTGTAATCTGGTCCTGCATTTTCTGAGCCTGCTTAATCATCTGGTTCATGTTCTGAGCGTTACCGCCCATATTTTTCGGGATTCTTGCTTTCATTTTTTAAATCTCCTTTGGATAAGTTTTATTGATTATTATCAACAGCCGTTTCAATGCTGTTGTCTTTTGCTTTTTGGATAATTGATTCAGCCATACTTTTCTGTTCTTCGACACTTGTTGTACATCGTGCCTTTATGGCATAACGCTGACCGAGAATCTTGTTTATAGTGTCACCGAGTGACACGGCATAATCCTTGTTGTTTCTGAAAGTCTGTATGAAAAACCTGTCTTTTGAAGTAATAAAAATCACATTGCCTGCTGTATGGGCATATGAATCATGAAGAGCACCAGCAAGGTCGGGTTTGATTTTTTTAAGTTCCTCAACGATTTCGTCCCACTGTGAACACGGAATCATGTCATCGTTTTTAACTTTTCTTATGTCAATATTCGGGACAGGTTCGGTATCACGTGCAGGACTGCCTGCGGTAAGAACTTCGGGTTTTTCTGTCTGTTTCGGAACAGAATAACTTCCGTTCAGTTTATTTTCCAACTGTTTTATTTTATCATAAATTTCAGAATTGTCAATAGCCTGCGGAGAATTATTTTTGTTTCCGCAGAGTTTTATAAGCGTCATTTCAAACTCAACACGCCTGTTCATGACCTTTGACATATTTTCACGGCATTTCTGAAGAACCGAAAGATTGTCCATAGTTTTTTCAAGAGTGGTTTTCTTTGCAAGTTCATTCAGTTTTTCCGATTCTTCGGGCATACATACAATAAGACTTTCTGCTGTCTGCGGTGAAACCTGAATAAGCATGACATTTCTCAGCTGTGTTATAAGTTCTTCACAAAGCCTTGTAAGGTCTTTTGACATATTGTAAAGATTTCCCGTGATGGAAAGAGCTTTTGCAGTATCATGTGAAGCTATAGCGTCAAGAATTTCATAAAGATAGTCACGTCCTGCGATACCTGCCGTATTTGAGACTGTTTCGGCGTTTATCACGTCGGCACATACTGAACACTGGTCAAGAAGTGAAACAGCGTCACGCATACCGCCGTCGGCAAGTTTAGCGATAAGGTCAGCACCGTCTTTTGTCAGGTTCAGACTTTCGTTTTCGGCTATATATTCAAGCCGTGAGGCTATATCTTCGGGACGTATACGGCGGAAGTCATACCGCTGACATCTTGATGCGATAGTTGCAGGGACTTTGTGAATTTCCGTCGTTGCAAGAATAAACATAACATACGGTGGCGGTTCTTCCATAATTTTCAGCAGGGCATTGAATGCACTTGTTGAAAGCATATGAACTTCGTCAATGATGTATATTTTGTATGCACTTCTTTCGGGAGTGTAGACGGCAGCGTCACGCAGGTCACGTATATCATCAACGCCGTTGTTTGAGGCAGCGTCGATTTCAACTATATCGGTAAGAGAACCGTTGTCGGCATCACGGCATATGTCACATTCAAGACAGGGATTACCGTTTTTCATGTTGCGACAGCTTACGGCTTTGGCAAGTATTCTTGCACAGGTTGTCTTACCCGTTCCCCTTGAACCCGTAAAAAGATAGCCATGGGCAGTCTTTCCGCTTATAATCTGATTTTTAAGTGTATCGGTTATATGTTGCTGGGATATGACGTCATCAAAAGTCATTGGTCTCCATTTGCGGTAAAGAGCCTTATACATCAGATTGCTTCCTTTCGTCAGGTTTATCGGGAAATTTACAAGAAAAAATTCCGGCACATAGATGTGCAGGCTTACTGCGGCACACAAAACAATCCGCTTAATGCTGCTCGGTCTCCCGCCTGACATGGTTCACGGGGTCTTGTTGCACAGGGCCCGCACATCTATATTCCGGAATTTCATTTCTGAAATAACAGAGCAGACGTATGCTCTGCTTTATATAATAACATAAAAATTCTGTTTTGTCAAGTGTTATTTCATAATTTGTTGTACAAAAATCAACAGTTATTTTTTATGGAATAACACCGCAATGTGAGAAGAAAACGAAAATTAAAACGCATTGTTGACGTTTCATGCATGATATGGTATAATAAAGAAAAATATAATCAGTGAAAAGAAGGAAGTTAATAAAATGAGTATGCCTGAAACTTTATATATGGTTGTTCCGTGTTATAATGAGCAGGAAGTTCTGCACGAAACGGCAAATCAGTTAAAAGCAAAATATCAAACGCTTATTCAGCAGAATCTTATTTCCTCCGAAAGCAGAATTGTATTTGTGAATGACGGTTCAAAGGACAGTACATGGTCTATTATTCAGGAGCTTCACAGCGAAGAACCACATTTTTTTTCGGGAATAAACCTCGCCCACAACAGCGGTCACCAGAATGCCGTACTTGCAGGGCTTATGACGGTCAAAGATATCTGCGATATGGCTATAACTATGGACGCAGATTTACAGGACGATATAAATACTATTGACGAAATGGTTAAAAAATATTATGAGGGTAATCAGGTTGTATACGGTGTAAGAAGTGCAAGGAAAACAGACACTTTTTTCAAGAAGTTCACGGCTGAGGGTTTTTATAAATTTATGAAATTAATGGGTGCGGACGTTGTTTACAATCATGCGGATTTCAGACTTATGAGCAGTCGTGTATTGCAGGAACTTTCAGGATTCAGGGAAGTAAATCTGTTTCTTCGTGGAATGATACCACTGATTGGTTTTCAGAGTTGTAATGTATATTATGAACGTCATGAACGTTTTGCAGGTGAGAGCAAGTACCCGTTGAAGAAAATGCTTTCTTTCGCCGTCAACGGAATAACTTCTTTCAGCACAAAGCCACTTAAACTTATAACTTCACTCGGCTTTATAATGTTTGTGGTAAGCCTGATAGCGTTTATATGGAGTTTTGTCGTCAAGGTTGCCGACTTGTCTGTAAGTGGGTGGTCAAGTACAATGTGTTCGATATGGCTTATAGGTGGTCTGCAACTTCTCTGTCTCGGAATAATCGGCGAATATGTCGGTAAAATTTACGCAGAAGTAAAACAAAGACCACGTTTTATAGTGGCTGATTTTCTTAATGACATCAATGACAGTGAAAAAAAGTAATATAAAAGGACGTTCATTTTCTGAACGCCCTTGTTTTTTAATCTTCTGATTTTTTTGATTTCTTGTATCTTGACTTCTGACCGAAATTGAGTGATATAGTAAGAATCTTGTCTGAATTGAAAAGTCTGAGTGCAAAAAACATACATATAAAGAATACAATTATCTGATATACAAGACCGAATATGAATATAGTATCATTTCCGAACATGAGGTTTGATATACCCGAAAATGTGTGTGTAAACGGTATAGCGTACACAATAATTCTTAATGCCATAGGGAGAGTGTTTATGTCTGATGCCATTGAAATCATGTAGGGAACCATTGCAAGCATCATTATGGGCATGATAACGGTCTGTGAAGATTTTGTATCGTTTACCAACGCACCGAGCATGATTGAAACGGGAAAGACATATCATAATTGTGAGGAAAAGCTGTAAGCCGACAAGTACGTAATCACCGACCGACAGTGAAAGTCCCAGCTGTTCTATAGCTTCGTCAACCGAAACGTTGCCCATGACACCTGACGCTATTTCACTCACTGCCTCAGTTGACGCACCCTGAACGAATTTGGAAAATCCTATCATATAGACTGTGGCATTTATAAGTGCAACGACAGCGGCGGCAAGCATTTTTGCGGTGATAATTGATGTTCTTGAAACGGGGGAAGAAAGAAGTGTTTCAAGAGTTTTGTCGATTTTTTCGTTTGAAATTGAACTGATAAGGGACTGTGAAGTCATCATGATGAGCAGGAATACTATAATAGGAAGTAACATATTCTGCATCATTACCTTATTCATTATATTGTCAATGGAAATTGCGGAAGATTTGTCATCAACAACCGTGTTGTCCTGTAATACGACGGGGTTTTCTATAAGTTCGAGTTCTTCGGGTGTTATACCTGAATTTTGTGCGATAGTACTTGTTATACTTTTCTGAATGAGAGCAACTGCCCCTGAATTTCCCGTAGACAGATTTGACATTGTCGCTGCTGAAGTCATTCTTGAAACGGTAAGAACTTCGGGACATTCACTTTTTTCAATTGTTTCCGTAAATCCCTCAGGAATGATAACAAGGTTTTTAATGTCATTTTTCTTGAGAATATCTGCATAATCGTCGCCGTCCGTATCAAACTCCGTTACTTCCGCACCTGTATTTTTAAGTGTTTCGATAAGACTTTTTGTAAAATCGGTGTCGTCACGGTCACTTATATTTATCTTTGGGTTTGTACTTTCTTCTATGGTGTCACTGATTGCATTCTGCATTATGTTGCCGACAATCATAAGTATTCCCACTACAAGTACAAGACTTGCAATCATCTGGGCGTTGATTAATTCTTTAAGTTCTTTCTGAAACAGGTTAATGAATTTCATTCTCAATCACCACCCTTTCAAAAACTTCTTCAAGATTAACTGCATTGTAACGCTGTTTGAGTTCTTCTCCCGTACCTGTCACCATAAGATGACCCTTTGCAATAATTCCCACACGGTCTGAAACAAATTCAATTTCCAGCATATTGTGTGAAGAAAGCAGGAAAGACATACCTTCTTCTGCTGCAAGTTTTTTAATCATCTTACGTATTTCGATTGCGTTTATTACGTCAAGTCCGCTGGTCGGCTCGTCTAAAATAGCAAGCTTTGGTTTTGTCATGACAGCTCTTGAAAGAAGAAGTTTTCTAATCATACCTCTGCTGTAACTGCCGATTTTGTCGTTAAGTCTTTCACCGAGTCCGCAGATTTCTTTTGCACGGTTCACACATTCAATAATCTTGTTCGGGTCGGTGTAGAAAAGACCCGCCATGAATTTAAGGTAGTTTGCACCTGTCATATTCTTGTAAGCACCTGCTTCGTCGGGCAGATATGTAATACATTCCCTTACCTTTTCAGGTTCTTTGTTTATGCTGTGACCGTCTATCACGGCATCACCCGAAGTGGCTTTCAGAAGTGTTGAAATCATTCTGATTGTGGTTGTTTTTCCTGCACCGTTAGGGCCGATAAGGGCAAATATTTCCCCCTCGCCTATGTCGAAAGAAACATTATCCGCAGCAAGTACTTTTGTATACTGCTTGGTAAGTCCCTTTACTTCAAGGACTTTCTGCATATTATTTTTTCTCCTTTGAAAATATTATCACAATGTGATATCATAATAATATCACAAATTCTGCCGTTTGTCAATAGATTTATAATAAGATTAAATAATATGTTGTTTAATTTTGTGTGTACCTGACTGATTGTTATTGAAAATATACAAATTCAAACAATGAAAAATATCCCATTTGTTTTTTTATGTATTTATTTTTAAATTAAATATCTGCTTTATACACCTTTTTTATTAGGGATTTTTTTATATTATGATAAACTTGCATATAAATAATGCTTTATATACTTTTATAATTGGAGATACGCACAAAACAGTAAATTCTTTTGTGATTTGTTTATTTGACAAATTACAACAAGTTTCGACAATTTTATTGCGAAAATTTCTGAAATATGATATAATATATAGTTAAGCTGATATATTTTTACATTCTATGCCTATAATACATTATACTCATTTTTGTGAATTTGTCAAGTGGAATTTGCTTATATTTATAAGTTTGTATAATCTTTACAAAATAAGGAGGTGATATTTGTGACGTTTTATGAAAGACTGCGTTTTATTTGCAAGGAAAAGGGAACGACTGTAACAAATATGCTCAGTAACCTTGGTATTGCCACTGGAAGTACTGGAAACTGGAAAAGAGGAAGTCTTCCGAATGGCGATGTTCTTATGAAAATTGCCGATTATCTTGATACTTCAATTGACTATATACTTCTGGGCGAGTTTCGGAGTGACCTTAACAGCGACGAAAAACAGCTTGTTGAACTTTACAGGATTACCCCCGACCGTGCGAAATATAAAGTGATATGCGACATGGAACGCATTGTACAGGAGGAAATAAGAAAATTTTCAGCGGAATAATTCAAAAGGCGGTTTGTTGAAAACCGTCTTTTTTTGATATATTATAATTCTTGACAGTCCGTGACAAAATTGATATACTTGTTTTATAGAAAAAAATTATGCAGGTGATATGATGTTGATAAAAAGAATCTGTTTTTTCCTGCTGTCGTGTATTTTGTCGGTTGCCGTTTTGTCGGGAAACGGAGCAATGCCCGTATTTGCCGAAGATTATCAGGTATCGGACGAAACGCTTTCAATGATGCAGAATGATTATTACCGCATTGAAGATACAAAGTATATTTCATACAGTGATTATTATGATATGTACTGTTCGGAAAACCGTCCCGACAAGGTTGTTGAAGTTTCGGGAAAAGACTGTATTTCCGCTGAAAACGGTGATTTTTCCAAAGGCGGTTACGATAACAGGGACAACGTTCTTATATGGAAAAGCAGCGGAGGAAAAGTTTCATATAATATAAACATTGAGGAAACGGGAATTTACTGTGTGAACATGGATTATTTTCCGCTTGATTCGGAGAGTTCCGCAATAGAGTTTTCTATGGGCATTGACGGTGAAATACCGTATGATACGGCATCACGTATAACTCTCAACAGGGTATGGGTCAGTGAAAAAGACATTTATAAGGACTCACACGGGAATCAGGTACGTTCTCCGCAGGTTCAGCAGGGAATGTGGCAGAACAGTGATTTTAATGACACTGACGGTCTTTTCAGTGAACCACTGTTTTTTTATCTCGAAAAGGGAACGCATGAAATAACTTTTGAATCCGAAAAAGCGGAATTTGTTATTGAGAAATTTAAGTTTTATAATCGTGAAAAATTACCGTCATACAGTGAATATAAAGGCAATGCTGATATTTCCGCAACGGAAGAAAATATTTTCAGAATAGAGGGGGAAAATGCCGTATATAAATCGGATTCAACGCTTTTCCCGACCTATGATAATACAGATTATCTTGTTTCACCGTCCGACCCTGTAAAAGTTGTATACAATACTTTCGGTGCGGGGAACTGGAAAAAGGCATTGCAGTCTGCAACGTGGGTTATAAAAAAGGAAGATATAAAAAATGACGGCTGGTATAAAATAGGTATAAAATACCGTCAGAATCAGATGAGGGGCTTTTATTCAAACAGGTGTATATATGTTGACGGACAAGTACCCTGTCGGGAACTGAATCAGGTTAAATTCAGTTATGACAATGACTGGAATATGATGTCTCCCGAATCGGACGGCGAAAATATTTACATATGGCTTACCGCTGACAGTGACCACACTTTCACAATGGAATGTGTAACGGGTGAAATCGGTGAATATATACGCAGGCTTGAAAACCTTGTTTCCGAAATGAATGAATATTACAGAAAAATTCTCATGATTACAGGACCTGTCCCCGATAAGTATACGGATTATTACGTACATGAAAAAATTCCCGAACTTATTGACGAATTTAAGAATATTTCGGGTGAACTGAAAGAAATTCAGAACGATATCGAAAGTCTTTCGGGTGTATCGGGTTCGGAAGCGGCTGTAATTGAGAGAATGACGGTAATTCTCGACAAGTGTACAGAAAAACCGCTGAAAATTCCGCAGTATCTCTCACAGATTAAAGAGAATATAACTTCTGTTTCGTCATGGATAAGGGAATGTCGTGACCAACCGCTTGAAGTGGACTATATTGAATTTGCAACGGCAGGGAAAGATTTTTCGGAATACAGAAGTAATTTTTTCAAGTCACTGTGGTTTGGTATAAAGTCATTTTTCGGTTCTTTCTTTGAGGACTACTCAACACTTTCCGACGTTACGGGTGAAAAGGCGTTGAACGTATGGGTTAATCTCGGACGTGAACAGGCACAGACCATAAAAGAACTGACAGACGGTTTTGTTGAAAATACAGGTATTCCCGTTTCGGTAAGTCTTGTTACGGGCGGAATAGTTGAAGCGTCACTTGCGGGGAAAGGTCCGGACGTTGCGTTGTTTCTCGGCGGGGAATATCCTGTAAACCTTGCTGTGCGTGATTTGCTTGTTGACGTTTCGCAGTTTGATGACTATCGGGAAATTACAGAACGTTTTCAGGAAAACGCAATGACCCACTATGAATATAACGGCGGTGTTTACGGTCTGCCAATAACACAGAGTTTTCCCATGCTTTTTTATCGTACGGACATTCTTTCGGAACTCGGTTACACTTCTCCGCCCGAAACGTGGGAAAATCTCATGGATATGCTACCGTCGATACAAAGGAATTATATGTCTGTCGGACTTGTCCTGCCGTCAACCGACATTTCTCCGTCAACGGAAACGGGTCATACTTTTGCAATGCTTTTACTGCAAAGAGGAAAAAATTATTATAATCAAAACATGACAGAATCCGTCTTTGATTCTGCGGAGGCGGTTGAGGCTTTTGAACAGTGGACGGATTTTTATACGGAATACAGTTTTGAACAGTCCTACGACGCTTTCAGCCGTTTCAGAACGGGCGAATATCCGCTTGTAATTGCCGACTACAGTTTTTTCAATCAGCTTGAATATGCCTCTCCCGAAATAAGGGGGCTATGGAATTTCTGTCCCGTTCCTGCTACTGATAATAACGGTACTCTTTCCCATGCCGTAAACTCCAATACAACAGGGGCGGTTATATTTAAAAAAACGGAAAATACTGAAAATGCATGGGAGTTTATAAAGTGGTTTACGGATACTGAAATACAGGTCAGTTATGGAAATCAGACAGAAGGACTTCTCGGAACAATGGGACGTTTAAGCACGGCAAACACTGAGGCTCTGAAGCGTCTTTCATGGTCGGACAGTGAACTTTCACGGCTTTTTGACCAGCGTGAAGAACTTGTTGAAATACCTGTTATACCGTCGTCATATGCCGTCACAAGAAATATTATGAACGCTTTCAGGGAGGTTGTCAATGAACATGAAAACCCACGTGATACGCTTTTGTGGTACAACCGTGACATAAACGACGAAATTTCCAGAAAACAGGAAAATATCATTGAAGAAAGGAAAGAATAGCATTGAAGAAAAAAAAGTCATTCAGAAAAGATATGGAATGTTATTTAATGCTTGCACCCTTTATGATTCTCTTTGTGATATTTACGGTTGTACCTGTTCTTATGTCCGTGCCTGTAGGGTTCACTGATTTCAATATGGTACAGTCGCCTGAATTTACGGGACTTTCAAATTATATCGCTCTTTTCTTTTCCGACAAGGTTTTTATAAAGTCAATAAAAGTTACGGTTGTATTTGCGTTTTTTACAGGTCCTGTAAGTTTTGCCCTCTGTTTTATGCTTGCATGGCTTATAAATGAAATGTCGTCAAAACTCAAAACGTTGTTTACACTTATATTTTATATTCCGTCAATGGCGAATGTATATTCCGTATGGAAAATTATATTCAGTGGTGACATAAACGGCTATATAAATTCTCTCCTTATTAATATAGGTATAATAACGTCACCGATACAGTGGCTTACAGACGGCAGGTATGTACTCGGAACGGCAATAGTTGTACAGTTGTGGCTGTCACTCGGAGCAGGATTTCTTGCACTGCGTGCGGGATTTCAGAATATAGACCGTTCAATGTGTGAGGCAGGGGCAATTGACGGTATAAAGAACAGGTGGCAGGAACTTATATACATAATTATCCCGTCAATGAAACCGCATTTGATGTTTGCTTCCGTTATGCAGATTGTAAGTTCATTTACGGCAGGAACTGTAATACAGAATATCGTCGGTTTTCCGAGTACGGACTATAAGGCACACACTGTAATGACCCATGCATACGACTACGGCTGGGTTCGTTATGAAATGGGATATGCTTCGGCAATATGTATGATACTTTTCATAGCAATGTACGCCGTAAACAAAGTTGTAAACAGAGTTATTGAAAAATATGCGGACTGAGGGAAAATTATGAAAAAAATCAGGACTTCACACAGACGGGCAGGACGTAAAAAAGGCAGTACCGTTTTAATATTTTTATTTCTTGCAGTACTTGGACTGTTTATGTTTTTTCCTGTTTATCTTACTGTTTTGATGTCTGTAAAACCCGTTGAGGAACTTTTTGTATTTCCGCCGAAACTGTATACACTCCGTCCCACTCTGAAAAATTTTCAGGATATGTTTGAAATTATGAGACAGAACAGAGTACCGTTTTCAAGGTATGTATTCAACAGTATAACGGTTACTGTTTCGGTCACGGTTTTGCAGTGTGTATTTATTTCAATGGCTGCCTTTGTTCTTGCAAAATGTAAATTCAGGGGCAGTAAGATGATTAACAATATAATAGTTGTCTCACTTCTTTATCAGAGCAATGTTATTTATATAATGCAGTATATGGTACTTGCAAAACTGAATCTTATAGACAGTCTGCTTGCTGTTATCCTGCCGTCAGTTGCATCACCTATGGGACTTTTTCTCATGAAGCAGTCAATAAGTCAGATACCCGATTCAATAATAGAGTCCGCAAAGACAGACGGTGCAGGACTTTTCCGTATATGCTGGCAGATAGTTATGCCAAACCAAAAACCTGCTCTTATGACATTGATTATTTTTGCGTTTCAGTCGTCATGGAATATGCAGTCGGGTGCTTTTGTCTTTCATGAACAGTATAAGACACTTCCGACGGTTGTGAATCAGGTATCTTCCGCAGGTCTTGCACGTGCGGGAACTGCTATGGCATCGGCTGTATTTATGCTTGTACCTCCTGTAATTGTGTTTACGCTTGCACAGAAACATATAATTGCCACTATGGCTCATTCGGGTATAAAAAATTAGAGAGGTCGGGAATATGAAAAGAATATTTATAAAATTCCTGACTGTGATTCTTGTTGTCATTGTTTTCGGAAACAACATAAGTTTAACGGCTGTAAACGCCTCCCCCTACATTTCGTATAATTATGACCGCTGGGGTGATGCTGTACCGTCACAGGCAGGATATATTGAAAAGCGTACTGTTTCGGGTGATGATATAGGTGCGGATTCTTTTGACGAACCGAGTGACATATTTTTTGACGGAACAGATTTTTATATCGCCGATACGGGAAACAACAGAATCGTCGGTGTTGACGGTAATCTTGAAAACGTTTCCGTGATTTATGAAAAGTTTAAAATGCAGGACGGTTCTTTCACAACCCTTGACAATCCCGAAGGTGTGTTTGTTTCGGACGATATTATTTATATAGCAGATACACAAAATTCGAGAATACTTCTTGTAAATCGTGAATGTAAAGTAATTACGGAAATAACAAAGCCCGATTCTGAAATTTATGACAGCAGTAAGACTTTTCTTCCTGAACGTGTCATTGCCGACAAGGCAGGGAATATATACGCCGTTCTCGGAAATATAACAACAGGTTGTGCCATGTTCAGTCCGCAGGGGGAATTTATAGGTTTTTATGGTTCAAACAGGGTTGAACCCACTGCCGAAGCGGTCGGAAATTATTTCAGAAATGTTTTCATGTCCGACAAAAAAAAGGCACGCCGTAAACGACAAGTACCGTCCGGAATAACGGGTTTTGACATAAAAGACGATTTTATTTTTACCTGTACTGCATCGTCGTCTGTTCTGTCCGATACCGTCAAGAAACTGAATTCAGCAGGAAAAAATATTTTTGCGGACAGAGATGTCTCATTTGGTGACTATGAACTTAAATACGACACCTCACATTATAAAATACCCGATTCGTCCATATGTGATATTGACATTTCTGAAAACGGAAATATAAACTGTCTTGATTCCGTTACAGGTCATATTTTTCAGTATGATGAGGACTGCAACCTGCTTTTTATCATGGGGACTGTTGCGGAACAGAAAGGTGGTTTTAAAAGTCCGTCGGCGATTGAATCGGCAGGGGAAAATATTTATGTCCTTGACTCACAGAAAAACAATATAACCGTTTTTACAGAAACGTCTTTCGGAAAAACGGTACACAGTGCGGTTGAACTGTATAACACGGGATATTATGCGGAATCGCTTGACTTGTGGTATGAAGTTTTAAGACGTGACGGTAATTATACATATGCCTATAACGGTACGGCTTTTGCACTTCTCAGAAAAGGTGACTATAAAAATTCAATGAAATATGCAAAGCTGGCAGGTAATTCCGAACTGTACAACAAGGCTTTCAAGGAATACAGAAGTGTGTTTCTGAAAGAAAATTCGGGAAAGATATTTACTGTTTTTATTGTTGCAGTTGTATTTATGGTATTTCTGAAAATAAGGAAAAGAGGCGGACGGCGTAAATGATGAATTTTACACAGAAACAGTGGCTGAAATACGCAGTGACGCATATTTTCGAGGGTTTTGAAGATATGCGTTGGAAGAAATCGGGTTCACTGAAAACGGCATTTTGTATAATTGTTTTGTTTTTCTTTGCGGAGATTGCACATGAACGCCTGTACGGTTTTCAGTTTTACGCCACATATGACAGGACTTTCAATATCATTCCGTATTTTATAAAAACCATAGTTCTTTTTATGGCGTGGACGGTCGGAAACTGGTCTGTCTGTACAATTCTTGACGGTGAGGGGACAATGAAAAATATATTTATTTACAGTGCATATGCACTTGTTCCCTATATTTTGCAGATGTATATAAATACCGTTCTGTCTCATTTTCTTGTAAGGGACGAATATGTTTTCATGCAGATGATTGAAATAACAGGTACTCTCTGGAGTGCCGTCCTGATTTTTTCGGCGGTAAAAGCAGTTCACCAATATACTGTATTAAAGACGTTTTCGGCGGTTTTTCTTACTGTTGTGGCAATGTTCATAATGCTTGCACTGCTTATACTTTTCATGGCACTTGTTCAGCAGGTTTATATTTTTGTTTCAACCATATACACGGAAATTATTTACAGAATAAGAGTATAGAAACGGTGAGAATATGAAAAGAATAAAAATTTTTCTGCTTTGTGTGATGTCTGTTTTTATGACGGTAATATGCGGAAACGGTCACGCCGAAAACACTGTGAAAAAAAACGTTTTAAAAAGTTATGATGATATAGAAGTTTCTAACAATAAAGAACTGCGTACCGCTGTTGAAAACGAAAGATTCAGACTTCTTGTCTATGACGAAACTGCTGTTTTCGGACTGGAAGATAAATCCGACGGTTATATATGGTGGTCGTCACCTGTCGAAAGTGACATTGATGAAGAAGTTTCACAGGTTACAAAAGAAGAATTACGGTCATCAGCTGTTCTGCGTTACGGGATTCCCGAAAAGCGTTCTGACAATAATTTTCTGCGTTCGGGAAGCAGTGCGTGTGAAGTAAGCGTTATTGACATTGATAGCGGAATAAGACTTTTTTATGACTATAAAAGTGCAGGTTTTGATTTTTATGTTGACTATACTCTTGAG